>NZ_CALGOG010000027.1:0-7338 GCF_937958135.1 uncultured Thermosynechococcus sp.
TGGCTTTAGCGCCAATCGTTTTTCTTCTGTTTCGTCAAAATGCATTTCATCAAGTGATGATAGGTCTATGTATCCCCAAAAAACATTTGCTGTCCGCAAGAAAGGACGTTTTCGCGAACCAGCACGTGATTTCGGAGACAATGATTTGCCTTGCTGTATCTCGAATACCTCCCCCAACCTCACCACCTGCCAATGGGCGGGGATGGGGCCGATTTCGGTTTCTTTGAGGTTCACCCCAGATGGCACAGAGATTTTCTCCGTGTTCTCTGTGTTCTCCGTGGTGAATCCTACCGGCCCATAGGTGAAGAGATGGCGCATCAGGCTCCGCTTCAACTCGCGCAGGGCGGCGATGACCCGCTCGCTGGCCTGCCTCGCTTCTTGCACCGTCCGCAGCACGTGCGCGATCGCCCGCTGCTCGGGCAGAGGGGGGAGGGGGATGGTAGTAAGGGAGAGAAATTCCCGTTCATGAACACGCTGACGATTTGTGGCTCCTTTTGCTCCAGCATCTAATCTGTCCCACACGAACGATTGAGACAAATATAGCCCTATAAAGTCTGGGTTTGCTCTTACCTCATCAAGACGAAGAATTGGATAATCTCCACTCACAATCGGGTTCAGTACATCCGCCTGAAAAAAGCCGTAGGAGCCCTTCCGTGCCCAAATTTTCAACAGCAGAAAATCGCCGCGTTCTGCGCGATACCATACTTTGCTCTTGAGTTGCTTACCGAAAACAGATTCTTTCACTCTAACTCCATGAGCATAGAGTCCCACGGACAACAGGGCGTAAATCTGGTTGTCTTGAACGCTAATACGACGGCTATCCCGTGTGACTGGCGTCATTACCTCCCCTAACCTCACCACCTGCCAATCCTCAGGTAGGGGGCCGAGTTCGGTCATCCGGAAGCCGTCGGGCAGGTTCTCAATTTCATTCGCCATCTCTCAGCTCCTCTAGCAGACGGGCGATTTGTTGTCTCAGTAGCGGCACGTCTTGAGTCGCCGTGACCCAAACAATGCGCCAGTCAACCGCAAAATACTCGTGCACGGCCAGGTTGCGGAAGGCGACGATGTCGTGCCATGGGATGTCCTGGTACTGGTCGGTATAGCGCTTAGGTAAGCGTGCTGCTGCTTCGCCGATGACGATAAGTTTCTGCAGCACAGCGCTTTGCCTCAATTCATCCTGCATGAAGTCGGCTGAGCTGATTCCTCTCAGAAACCGCTCAATGGCATCCGCCGCTTCCACCATATCGGTTAGGTACAGGCGTTCAGGTCGCATAGATCACCTGTTCTTCGCGCAGTACAGCGTCGCGTATGGCAAGCTTGAGGCCCTCCCTAGGGACAAGGTCCACCGGCCTGCCGAACACTTCAGAGAGCTCCCGCGCCATGCGGCTTAAGGTGAGAAAACCCACGGCAGCATCCGCCTCAAACTCCACCAGTACGTCCACATCGCTTTGCGGATTGAAATCCTCGCGCAGCACTGAACCAAACAAGGAAAGCCGTTTCACGCGGTAACGCTGGCAGAACTCCTTAAGCTCCGATTCATGGATAGGAATAGCTAGGTTCATAGTAGGCTCTCTAATTTAGTCCTAAACGGAAGAGCACCTCGCGCAAAGCGCGCTCGGCCTCGGCGCGTTCCTCCTCCGCCTCCTCCAGCCGCACCAGCACCTCCTCCAGCGGCAGGACATCCTCCTTCCCGTTCACGCTCACGTAGCGGCTGGGGGAGAGGTTGTAATCGTTGCGCGCCGCTTCTTCGCGCGTAATGATGGCATGTTGGGGCGAACTGCCGTCGGGCGAACTACCGTTCGCCCCTACATTGCCCCATCGGTGGTAAATCTGGGCGATGGTCTCGATGTGCTCCTCGGCTAGGTAATTCTTCGGGCGCCCTTTGGCGAATTGCTGGCTGGCGTTGATAAGCAGGATTTCGCCGTGGTGACGCTTCCGGCGGTTCACGACGAGAATGACACCCGGCGCAGTGGTGTTGTAGAAAAGATTTTCGGGCAAGAGAATCACCGCCTCGATCAGGTCGGCCTCGACGAAGGCCTTGCGGATGTCGCGCTCGCGGTTCGAGCCTTGGTTGCCGCTGCCGCGACTGACCGCGCCCGTATCCAGCACCACCGCCATACGGCCGCGTTCATTGAGCGAGGCCAGCATGTGTTGCAGCCAGCCCCAGTCGGCGCTGGAAGAGGGCGGGATACCATAGCGGAATCGCTCGAACGGGTCGTTCTCATAGAGTTCCTGCCCGAACTTTTGATTCCACATCGGGTTGGCGGCGATCAGGTCAAAGGTCTGTAAGCGCCCGGCGGTGTCGCGAAAGGCTGGCTGGCGCATCGTATCGCCGAGGCGGATGTCGGCCTCAATGTCGTGGATGACGGCGTTCATGCGCGCTATAGCGAAGGTGGCCGGATTGATCTCCTGCCCGAAGATGCGCAGCGGCTTGATATGGGAGGGAAGGCGTTTCACCACAGAGTTGACAGAGAACTTCTCCGTGCTCTCGATGTTCTCTGTTGTTCCCAACTTCTCTACCAGCCGCAGATGGCACTTGATGAGCAGGCCGCCCGAACCGCAGGCCGGGTCATAGACCCTCATCCCCGGCTCTGGCTCCAGCAGGCGCGCCATGAGCACGCCGACCTCGCGCGGGGTGTAGAACTCGCCGGCCGATTGTCCCTGCCCCTCGGCGAATTTGCGCAGCAGGTACTCGTAGGCGCGACCGAGGATATCCGGCTCCACGTCGTACAGCCCCAACCGATGGCGCGAGAGCACCTCGATCAGCGCTGCCAAGTGTTCGTCGGAAATGATACGTTGACCGGCGGCGGTGGCGTTGAAATCCACCATGTCAATCACCCCGGCCAAGGATGGATTCTCGCGCGCCACGGCACGCACCGCGTCGGTTAGATACTGCCCTAGGCCGCTCGTCCGCCGGCGGATCGCCTCCCAGCGGGCGTGTTCGGGGATAAAAAAGCGCACAAGGCTCACATGCCCGCTCTGGCGTTCCTGCTCCAGCAAGTGGAGCAAAGTCTTTTCCCCGCCAAATTCCTGCGCGCGGCGCTTGATCTCATCGTCGAACACATCTGAAAGGCGCTTGAGGAAAATCAGCGGCAGGATGTAATCTTTGAACTTGGGTGCGTCCAACGGGCCGCGAATGACGCACGCCGCATCCCAGAGCCAGTTTTCGAGAGTTTGGATGTCCATACTAAAATCGTTGGACTATTACGATTGACATTCTTCCCGGCCTTCAGGCCAGAGATTCCTACCGCCCCCAAGCGTGGCATTCAACCACCCCTGAGTCACCTCGGCGGGTTCCTCCTTCCGACCGCCACTGCGGTTTGATCCACAGGCCATCCGAGCGTGTCCCACCCTTCTCTCGCCAGATTTTTATCCAGCAGAGACAAATCAATCGTAGCTTATTTCTGAGATTTCCTGAGGATCTATCCCTGGGAACTTTGCGCTATCCTTAGGCGCATCGGGTCGAAGCCCCCCGCATCGAGGATGTATTCCATGGCAGCCGCCTGGTGGGTGGAGCATGCCTTGGTCAAGGGGTTATCCCATGGATGCGCGGCGGCATTGCTCAAAAATTTCTTCATCGGTGTTGACCACCAGTTGATATCAATTGCCAATTCGCCAAACTCATTGACAATCACAGCGACCTTTTTGCCATGGTCGTGGGTGAGAATACGATGCAAGAGGGTGATTTTAGGGCACCCCAGTAGCCAATGAGAACTGTAACGGGAACGGTTATAAGCTGAACGACCGCTAGAGACTTTACGAGCTTAACAAATATCCCTCGCAGTCACCGTAAAAAGGGCTGTAGGATAAAAAAATGCACAACTATGGAAAGTGTCAAGCCTATGCTGCATCCGCGTTTAGCTGCTGCCTTTGAACAGCGTTCTGTCCTCAAAATTATTAGTGGTCTCAACAATTTTGATCGCGATCGCGTGCGGGCAGTGGTCACTGCCGCCGATCAAGGGGGCGCCACCTTTGTGGATATTGCTGCTGATCCTCAACTGGTGCGCCTTGCCAAGAAACTCACCTCCCTGCCAGTGTGTGTCTCAGCGGTAGAACCCCTGAAACTGCTGCGGGCGGTAAACGCCGGTGCCGATCTCGTGGAAATTGGGAACTACGATAGTTTCTATGCCCAAGGGCGGGTGTTTAGCGCTGAGGAAGTGCTGGCGTTAACGCGCCAAACTCGCGAGTTACTGCCCCAGATCATGCTGTCGGTGACTGTGCCCCACACGCTGCTTTTAGATCAACAGGTTGCCCTCGCTGAGGCCCTGGTGGCTGCCGGCGCCGATGTCATTCAAACCGAGGGGGGCACCAGTAGCCAGCCCCACCACAGTGGCACGTTGGGTCTGATTGAAAAAGCCGCTCCCACATTGGCGGCCGCCTATGAAATTTCCCGCGCTGTTGCCGTGCCCGTGCTCTGCGCTTCCGGTCTTTCGGCAGTGACGATTCCCCTGGCGATCGCCGCTGGGGCTGCGGGTGTTGGAGTCGGCTCTGCTGTTAACCAACTGAATAGTGAAGTGGCCATGGTGGCCAGTGTGCGTGCCCTCGCTGAAGCCGTCAAAGGTGCCATTGCCATCCGCCGCTAAACCTGGGGCGAAACTCTCCCGCTTGGCTATAGCCTGTGCCAACCGTCTCTTTGAGACTGGCGGCGATCGCAAAGCGCGCCCTCCGGGCGAACGGGAGAGTTTTTTAGAGGCACTCACCACTCCCCCGCCCTACGCTGCCACAGTGCTTTGGTGCAGAGAGCCGACTTCCCCCTTACCCTTTGAGCCATTGCCGCCCCTGCCTTGGCAACCCCCCTGGGTTAGTCGCTTTGCGCCCGGCAGCCCCACGGGTCAACACCCACTCCACGAGGCAGGCGCCTACTACTGTTTGGACAGCTCCTCGGTATTTGCGGCCGTACCGCTGTTAACCCTGCCGCAGGAGCCGTCATTGGTAATTGATGTGTGTGCGGCGCCCGGCGGGAAGAGCTTGTTTGCCTGGCGATCGCTCCACCCCCGCTATCTACTGTGCAACGAAACCATCGGCAAACGGGTGGGGATGCTCATTGGCAATCTCAAGCGCTGTCGAGTGCATCCCGTGGGTGTCACCTCTTGGGACCCTGAAGTGCTGGCTGCCGAGTTTCAAGGCACGGCCGATGTCGTGATCGTGGATGCCCCCTGTTCCGGTCAATCCCTGCTGGCCAAGGGACAAAAAGCCGACGGCTGCTTTCATCCGCTAACGATTCGCCGCAACCAACGGCGGCAAAAACGGATTCTGGCGGCGGCAACTGCCCTTGTGCGGCCGGGGGGATGGCTGCTCTATAGCACCTGCACCTTTAGTCGCGAGGAAAATGAGGAGGTGGCCGCTTGGCTTGTGGCCACGTTTCCCCACCTGATTCCCCAAAGGGTGCCCGTACTAGCCGCCTATCAATCCCATCTGGCGGCGTTTCCCTGCTATCGTCTCTGGCCCCAGCAAGGGGAAGGGGCGGGCGCCTTTACCATTCTCTGGCAGCATCAGGGGTCGGGGGAGTCAAGGCCAATCCCCGATTTGGGCGATCGCTGGCGCTGGTGCTCCACTTCCCAGCCGAGATAGGTGACGGCAGTGAGGGCATCCCGCTGAAGCCATTGCCCCAGAGTGCGACTGCCGGCGATCGCCTCCCGCCCCATCAGGGTTGCCCCAAGAAGCTGGCCGCGGCGACTAACCACCAGTTGACCAAGGCTTTGGCCAGCGGGGCTAAAATGCAGAATATCCCAGAGTTGAAGGGGTTCTCGAAGGCAGTGCTGGGCTTGGCGGGCATTCCACCCCACCCGAGCAAGGGGCACAGGGAGAGCCAGCCACCATGGTTGGCGAGAGTAATCTAGGGGCAGGGATTTGCGCTGCAAAATGTTGTGGGCGATCGCAAAAGCTTCAAATTGCGTTAGGGAAGGCAAGTTGTACCCCCGCTGCCAACCGCCACAGGCATAGAGTTGGGGATGGCTGGTGCGGCCTTGCCCAGTGATTCGCAACCAGCCTTGGGCATCCCGCTGAAGAGGCTGCAAGTTCAAAGGGGTCGGATCGGGCGGCTGACGCCTTCCCAGGAGGGGAACCCCTACACCTAGACCCTTTAGGGCAGCGTGCAGGCGATCGTTGAACCACGCATCTTCTGTTGTCACAAGCGGTAGACCTTGGCCATCGGGGTAAGGGGGCTTGCCGGACCAGTGGTGCCAACAGACCCACTCAATTCGACTGAGGGCATCCATGTGTTGACTCTCCATCTCAGCAGGGGCATCCAGAAGTAAATAGCCCCGCGCGTACAGGCGATCGCTCCCTACTTGAAAATGACAGCGCGGCTGCCAGACAAATTGACCTGGGCCTGCAATTACATCTACCCCCGCCAGTTCCAAAACCCTAGGGGCATAGCGCTGTTGTCCGTGGCTGAGATGGGTTTGAAAATCCTGCCAATGCTGCGGATCCAACCTTAGGGGCGGAAACTGCGATAGCCACCAGCGTTGCCACTGCCATTGCCACTGCCCATCGGCGGCTGGAATGACTAAGCCAATCCGCCCCAATGCCGCACAGCGATAGGCCAAATCCAACGCCAAGGGACTGGCTGCCACGATCAGCAGGTCATACTCAAAGCGCATAGGAAATTATGATAAAAACGACAACGTTAGTACTTCCCATGCAGTCCATCTAAAGGTCTAGCGTTGGTAATCTCGGCAGGAGCTGACCTACAACCGCTACTGAATCAGTTGGCCTCCTTTGGTGCCTTGATCTAAAACTAGGGGAGCAAACGAGCCATAACTTGGTTGCCTCTCTTGGAACGTATTTACCTAAACTGCCTCTTGGACAGGGCTGCCGGAAAAGCCTTTGAACACAGGTCAAGCGGCAGATGGCCAATTTCAAGAATATGCCCAATCTATGCAAACGGGGGATCTAGGGGCGGACGTACCCTCCAGCAAGTGTATTGCCCCAAAAACTTTGCAGAAATACTTCTAGATTTTATTAACTATGGGAAGTGGTTTCATGGCTAGGGCGCTCCTCCTAGCCCATGCGTCGTGATTCCCTCTTTTATCAACTCTTTGCCCAGTTGCCCCAGACCTTCTTTGACCTCTTGGGTCTAGACTCTTCTGAAGGCTACCGCTTTGACTCGATTGAACTCAAGGAAACCACCTTTCGCATTGATGGCGTCTTTGTCCCCCCTGACCCCGCAGGGGTGGTGTATTTCTGTGAAGTGCAGTTTCAGCGGGACAATACCTTCTACGAGCGCTTCTTTGCGGAGATTTTTCTGTATCTGCGCCTAAAGCGCGATACGTTTTCTGACTGGCAGGCGGTGGTGATTTACCCTGACCCCCAGACGGAGCAAAAAGAGATTACCCC
>NZ_CALGOG010000028.1:0-4032 GCF_937958135.1 uncultured Thermosynechococcus sp.
TCTCCCCAAAACCCCCGGCGGCAGGGCAGTGCGCACCACTTGGATCAAAGGCGTGCAGTAGTAGGTGGCAATCTGCTCTAGGAACGCCCAATAATCTTTTGGAAAAAGCTGCTGGTCAACAATTTCTAGGAGCGATCGCAAACGCGCTGGCCCCACTGTCGGGGGCGGCTCTGCTTGGACTTCCAGAACAATTCCCCGCACCACTTGGGCACCAAAGGGCACCTCCACCACATCGCCCCCATGCACTGCCCAATTCTTGGGAACACTGTAGGTGTAGGCGTCAGTCGCCCCCACACAATCTACCAAGACCTTAGCATAGGCCGGGCACTGTGCCATAACAGGGGTAGAACTAACAAGGCTCATAGGCGGAAAAAAATGCCTCGAAGGGTTTGGACAACTTTACTACTCCTACCGCTCCTTGCCCAGAACCCCAATTTACCCCAAGCCAACCGCCATGGAGACTACCCTCTCCGCACTGATCATCGCACTTGGGTGGTGGTGGACTCAGATAGGCAAGGCCTCAACTGTCGGTGGTCACCCCAAGTCCCAAAGGCGTGGTATAGTCCCCTGGCCAAGTGGCCGCGGACAGACATTTGGCGCTGGCCTGTGGTGCGTCGCTTTCCACGCGGCACGGTGTTGAAGGCAAATCTTGCCCCAGCCGGTTTTGCCATGATCCCTGATGATCGTGGTCTGCCTTGGCTGAAGGTGACCCTTGGGAAGGACAATCAGATTTGCTTGGTGCGAGCCAACCGCCATTTTATTCGTCCGCGCTAGCAAGGGGCTGAGACCCTTGTCTTTCTGGGGAACATGGGAGGATAAAGGAAACGCCTCCTCACCCCTCTGTTTTTCGATGATCTTTACGAAGCACAAATGATTGCGATCGCCCGTCAACTGTGGGCAGCAAGCCAAACTTCCCGAAACTTCCTGAGCCAATTGCGGGAGCAAATCCGCATAGAAAACAAGCTGCTCGGTTGGGCTATGGAACAGCCGTGCCTGCGGGTACAACTTTTTCGGCCCATTGACTGTCTGCCTAGCCTGCGCAGCAAAAGCGAGGTGGCTCGCCATCTCCAAGAGTACCTCAGTGACCCCGCTGTGGAACTGCCGGAACGCTTGAAAAAGCTCCTCAACTTTGCCCAACCCGATTCACTGCCAGCGCAAGCAGCGGCCACCACATTTATGACTGCCGTGCAAGCCCTTGCCCACAAATACATTGCCGGCGAAACCACCGAACAGGTGCTGAAAACCATTGGCCATTTGGGCAAGCAGGGCATGCTGGTGACCATGGATATTCTAGGGGAGGCGGTAATTACAGAGGCCGAGGCGCAGCAGTATCGCGACGCTACCTTGACTTAATGGCGCAACTCAGCCCCTTAGGGCAGCGGGCGGGAGTCAACCCGGTACAGGTTTCCGTGAAGTTGACGGCCTTCTACTCCTACCTGCTACAATTTCCTGAGCCGCGCGTCATTACCGAGAATGTGCAGCGCCAAGGCTTTGCACCCATTGCTGGACTGGATAATTAATGCCGACGGGCAATCCGCTACTTGTTGAAATTCAGGAGCGCATTAGGGCAGTGGGCGCCATTTCCTTTTGTGAGTTTATGGATTTGGCGCTGTATGCCCCACAGGGGGGCTACTATAACCGACCTCAAATGCAAATCGGCCGAGGGGGCGACTTTATCACCTCCGGTAGTCTGACTAGAGATTTTGCCGAACTCCTCACCGAGGCCTTTGTTCAGATGTGGCACGCTTTGGATTGTCCCCAACGGTTTACACTACTGGAAATGGGCGCTGGTGAGGGGGAGTTTGCTGATGTTGTCTTAGGTTATAGTCAGGCTACCTATCCCGATTTCTTTGCCGCCCTAAAGTATCAGATTCAAGAACAATCCCCCAGTTTACGGGAGCGCCAACAGCAACGCTTGGCACGTTGGGGCGATCGCCTGTCCTGGCAAGGTGCTGAGACCCCTGCGGAATCGATCATCGGCTGTATCTTTAGCAATGAACTGATCGATGCTTTTCCGGTGCATCGGCTGCAATGGCAGGGGGGCAACTGGCAGGAAATTTATGTAACCCTCGATAAGCAAGGAGCCTTTCAAGAGGTGTTGCGCCCCCTGAGGGAGGATCGCATCCATGAGTACTTTGCCACTATCGGCATTGATCCACAGCAGCAGGGCTATGCCGACGGCTACCGTACTGAAGTCAATCTGCGCCTTATCCCGTGGTTAAAAGACCTCAGCCAGCGCCTTGAGCAGGGCTTTGTTCTTACCATTGACTATGGGTATCCCGCACATCAGTACTACCATCCTGCCCGCTGTGAGGGCACCCTACAGTGCTACTACCGCCATCGCCGCCACAACAATCCCTATAGTTTTGTTGGCGAGCAGGACATCACAGCTCATGTGGATGTGACTGCCTTGACTCGCTACGGGGAAAAGTTTGGCCTTGAAACCCTGTATATCACCCGTCAGAGTTTGTTTCTCATGGCCCTAGGCTTGGGCGATCGCCTCCTTGCCCAACAACAGAGTAATGGCCATCTCCTCCACGCCTTAAACCGCCATCAATCCCTACACCAACTCATTGATCCTCTAGGCCTCGGTGGCTTCTACGTCGTTCTTCAGGGCAAACAGGCCACCCTAAAACTGCCGCCCTTACAGGAAGCAGATCAGGTATTCAGAGCAACTCAGAGGGGGACTTCCCCAAGGTTGCTCAACGACTGAGAGCCACATCCCGTTGCGGAGCTGGCAAAAGAGACCGATAGTACTCCTCCAGTTGCTGGGTGGCGGCAGCCCAACTCCAGCGTTCTGCCTCTTGGCGGGCATTTTGGCGGAGGGTCTCGCGGTCACCCGGCGAGTCAAAAAGACGTTGACAAGCCGTGATCGCTCCCGTAGGATCCGCTGGATCAAACAAAAAGCCATTCACTCCATCAGTGACAATATCGGGAATTCCCCCACTATTGGCCGCCACCACCGGACAGCCTGCCGCCATCGCCTCTAAGAGAACCAAGCCAAGGGTTTCCGTGCGTGAGGGAAAAATAAAGACATCCGCCGAGGCAAAGGCCGCTGCCAAGCGTTCACCCCGCAGATAGCCGACAAAATGGGTGGGTGTACCGGCAAAGTGTTTTTCTAGGGCATCTCGATGGGGGCCATTGCCCACTAGGGCCAGTCTTGCCTGCGGTATCTGCTCTAGGATGGGTTTAATTTGCTCAATTTCCTTTTCAGCCGAGAGGCGACCCACGTAAAGGAGCAGGGGAGCATCTGGATGCCCTTGACTGAGAAAATGTCGCATTTCTTGACTTTGGCGTTGGGGATGGAACAATTCCACATCCACGCCCCGCTGCCAGAGATGGAGATGGCGAATCCCGTGGGCTTTCAGTTCCGCCACCATTGCTGTCGAGGTACACAAATTCAATTGAGCGCGGTTATGCCCCCAGCGCAGCAGTGACCAGAGGACTTCCTCAAGAAACCCTAGGCCATAGTACTTCAGATATTGGGGCAGGTGGGTATGGTAGGAGGCCACTAAGGGTAATTGCAATTTCTCCGCATAGTACAAACCCGCCAACCCTAAAACAGCCGGATTGGCCACATGGATCAGATCGGGTTCAAAGGTGGCTAGGGCTTTACCAATGGCGGGTCGCGGCAGGGCTAATTTGAGTTCAGGATACAATGGGAGGGGAAAACCGGAGACACCGTAGATCTGCGCGCCTTCATAATGATCTAACCCACCCTCAGGAGCCACCACCAACACCTGATGCCCATGGCGTTGCAGATGGCGTACAGTTTGACACAAACGGGTAACAATGCCATCAATTTTGGGCAGAAATGTCTCGGTAAATAGCGCGATCCGCATTTCGGTAACCTGAATGGAGAGGGATTTTTCCCATTCTCGAATCAGGGGGGTCTTGGCGCAACCCGTCGGAGCCAAAAAGTTTCCTTCCTAAGGAGGGGTAAACAGTGGCGAAAACAGAATTGTTAATGGCGATCGCTGGCCTGAATCGAGGTATTCTAGCTACCCCTCGCGATCGCAAACAGGTGGCCGC
>NZ_CALGOG010000029.1:0-3188 GCF_937958135.1 uncultured Thermosynechococcus sp.
GCTTCGTAGAGAAGAATCGTGCGAGTTTCCTGTTGTAATGCCGCCAGTCGCTGCTGGCGATCGCGCCCCTTGGGAGGCAAAAAGCCTTCAAAGCAAAAGCGATTCATGGGTAATCCTGAGGCCATCAAGGCCGTCAAGGCAGCGTTTGGGCCGGGAATTGGGGTCACCGGAATAGCTGCGGCAATACAGGCAATAATTAATTCATAGCCGGGATCGGACACCCCCGGTAAGCCTGCATCACTGACTAGGGCAATCTGCTGACCTGCTTCTAGGCGCTGAAGCAGTTGGGGCACACGCTGCCGAGTATTGTGCTCATGGAGGCTAATTTGTGGTGTGGTAATGCCAAAGTGCTGTAAGAGGCGACCAGTGTGGCGCGTATCCTCCGCAGCAATCAGATCCACCTCCTTGAGAATACGTAGGGCACGAGCAGTCATGTCCTCCAGATTACCGATGGGGGTACCCACCACCCACAATTGTCCAATGCCCATTAGGAAATTTTTTCGCCACTGAGAATAAAGATCGGTTCCACCGCTGCAAAAATTTGGTGTCCCCCCCGTGTTTCCAGACGATTGATCACCGACTGCACCACCTCTAGACTGCGGGCTTGGACTGTCGCGAAGCCTTCAGAGAGGGCATAGAGATTTTCCAAACTGCTGGCGATCGCCACCAAACGGCCACCGGGCGCAAGATACTCCCAAGCTCGGAGTAAAACTTCTTTAATCGGGCGTCCTCCTTCAAGGCAAATGCGCTGTGGTGTACCGCGTAACTGAGGAAAGCAATCTGGCGCCGAACCGGCAACAATCTGGACATTTTTGACGCCAAAGCGATCGCAATTGCGCTGAATGAGATCAACCACTTCCTCGTCTCGTTCAATGGCAATCACCTTTCCCCGCTTCGCCAAGCGTGCTGCTTCAACAGCAATTGTCCCTGTGCCTGCCCCCACATCCCAAAGGCAGGAGTCCGGCTCAAGCCGCAAATAGGAAAGCATCAATAACCGCGTTTCCCGTTGGGTGAGGGGAATACCTGGTAATCGCTCAAACAGACCATCGGGGATACCCGGAGTAACAAATGGCCAAGGATCCGCCGTCATGGAAACTGCCTAAAACACTTAAGCGTTGCTGCTTTGAGCGAGCAGCCGTTCCTTGAGTTGTGCTAAGGCATCTGCCCAGCGAGGATCTGGTTGAGCAGCTTCCGTATCTCCAGAGCCATACTCTGTCGGCGCAGCATTGGCTTGGGTACGCCGCCCATTATTTTTGTTATTTTTGCGATTGTTGCTGCGGTTGCTGGGAGTGGGTTTTTCTGCGGGTGCTTCTTCTTTTTCTTTTTCTTTAACTTCAGATTTGGGCTTGTCGTTGGCCTTCTCAATCTTGAGAGGATTGTCCTTAAAGGTGTAGCCGTTGAGTTTCTCAATCACCTGATCCGCTATTTCCTCAGATTCGACGGTAACAAAGCCAAACCCTCGGCACTTGCCAGTTTTGCGATCGGTGATCAGCTTAGTGGTACCTACTTCCCCCACTTCTTGGGTCAATAGGGCTTCTAGCTCTTCGCGGCTCAGTTCACGCGGCAGATTGCCCACATATAAACGCACGGACATAAAGAAACCTCCCTTAGACAGCTTAAAAACAACACAATTCAAAAATGGACAGTCGGGCGTGAAAAACCGCTCGCAACTGAGGCCTACATCCCACACCGGCACGTAAAGCCCCCGTCTCTATTGGTGGTGTAAAATGACTCATCTGGTTCACAGCGATTATTGCTAATTGAGAACCGTGATAGATGGGGCAGAGCAAAAGCAATGTAAGCATTTAGCTCTTAAGTTATCCCTATTTAGGCTACCACGGTTTCTCCACCTAGAGCTAGAATTTTGCGGAAAAATTTTGCTGTGGCAGGACAAACGCGATATGGCACAATAATCAATGCTGTTTTTGCGATGGGATGCCTGTGACTGCGACTGCTGTACCTCGTCGGCCTGTTTTCCCCTTTGCGGCGATTGTCGGTCAGGACGAAATGAAACTGTCACTGTTGCTCAATGTGATTGACCCCAAAATTGGGGGCGTCATGATCATGGGCGATCGCGGTACGGGCAAATCAACTACAATTCGTGCCCTAGCGGATCTGCTACCCGAAATCGAGGTAGTGGCCGATGATCCTTTTAATAGCCACCCCAGCGATCCCGATCTGATGAGCGATGCTGTGAAGGTGGCTGTGGCAGCAGGTGAACCGATTCACACCATTAAGAAAAAAGTGCCCATGGTGGATCTGCCGTTGGGGGCCACTGAAGATCGGGTGTGCGGCACAATTGACATTGAAAAAGCTCTTGCTGAGGGGGTGAAGGCCTTTGAGCCGGGACTCTTGGCAAAAGCAAATCGCGGCATTCTCTATGTGGATGAGGTCAACCTCCTAGACGATCACTTGGTGGATGTCTTGCTTGATGCGGCTGCCTCCGGCTGGAATACCGTTGAGCGCGAGGGCATTTCCATTCGTCACCCGGCACGCTTTGTCCTAGTTGGTTCTGGCAATCCAGAGGAAGGTGAACTGCGACCGCAACTCCTAGATCGCTTTGGCATGCACGCCGAGATTCGCACGGTCAAGGATCCGGCCCTGCGGGTGGAAATTGTGGAGCAGCGATCGCAATTTGATCAAAATCCCGAAGCCTTTTTGGCCAAATACCAAGCCCAACAGGAAGCGCTGCAAGCCAAGCTAGTGGCTGCTCAAGCCCTATTGCCCAGCGTCACCATTGATCACGAACTGCGGGTGAAAATTTCCCAAGTGTGCGCCGAGCTAGATGTGGATGGCCTGCGGGGAGACATTGTCACCAACCGCGCGGCCAAGGCCTTGGCTGCCTTCGAGGGACGTACCGAGGTTACCGTTGACGATATTGCACGGGTGATTGTCCTCTGTCTGCGCCACCGACTGCGCAAAGATCCGCTCGAGTCCATTGACTCCGGCTACAAGGTACGCAAGGTCTTCCAAGAGGTTTTTGGTGTGGAGATTGCCGCTTAGGCTGAGGATTGCAACCGCTCTAATCCCCACTCGTAGAGCGATCGCGCCACTCCTTTTTGAAGCTGTTGGTCTTGATTGAGAACTTGGCGAAGCATCTCTAGCAACCCTTGATGAATTTCTTGGGGGGATGCCTCTAGGGAAACATTTGCCAGCTTAGTCAACTCTTCAAGGCCGATCGCTCGATT
>NZ_CALGOG010000030.1:0-42427 GCF_937958135.1 uncultured Thermosynechococcus sp.
AGACTGCATAGCCACTCCACTAGCGTGCGCACAGGATAGCCTGTTCCACAGGGATTATTGTAGCCATCCTCTTTTTCCGTCCAAACGGGACCGGCAATGTCAAGATGAGCCCAAGGGGTGTGATCCACAAACTGTTGTAAAAATAGGGCTGCGGTAATTGAACCTGCGGATCGCGGACCGGTGTTTTTCATGTCCGCCACTTGGGATTTCATGCCCTCAAAGTATTTGTTTTCAAGGGGCATTTGCCAGAACTTCTCGCCGGAGCGATCGCCAGCCTGTTGTAGGGCTTGCGCCAATTCTGAGTTATTGCTCCAAAGACCGGCAATGTTATCTCCCAAAGCCACAATACAGGCTCCAGTCAGCGTGGCCAAATCCACAATGGCATCTACCCCCAATTTCTCAGCATAGACCAGGGCATCAGCAAGGGTGAGGCGACCCTCCGCATCAGTGTTGTTGACCTCAATGGTTTTACCGTTGGCGGCCGTCAGAATATCCCCCGGATGCATGGCACGCCCACTGATCATGTTTTCAGTAGCGGCAATAATAAAGTGCACCTCAATGCCGGGGGGTTTGAGTTGACCGATGACCTTGGCAGTACCTAAAACGGCGGCGGCTCCCCCCATGTCCATTTTCATGGTTTCAATGCCCCCTTGGGTCTTGAGGTTGAGGCCACCCGAATCAAACGTTAAACCCTTACCCACCAGGGCGATTTTCTTCTGCACCGTGCCCCCCGGCGTATAGGTGAGGTGAATAAATTTCGGCGGCAAATCTGACGCCTGAGCCACCCCCAAAAAGGCGCCCATGCCAAGGGCGGCACATTCCTCCCGCTCTAAAATCTTTGCGCTCAAGCCGTAGGTAGCTGCCAGCTGCTGAGCTGTTTCCGCCAGGGTAACGGGGGTCACTTGGTTGGCGGGTGCATTCACCAGTTCGCGAGCCAAAATCACGCCGTCGCAAATTTGCTGGGCACGGTTCAGCGCCGCTGCTTGTTCCCCTAGACCCAACAGAGTCACGGATTCGGGATAGGGGAGTAACTTGCGGGCTTCGGGATCAGACTTGAAGCGGACATCGCTGTGGAGGGCAAGGAGCGTCCCTTCGGCAATGGCTTGGGCAACATCGGCTGCATCTAGGGTCTCATGGGGCAGGGCCATTGCCACGGTTTTGGCTTTTTCGCGACGGGCAGTGCGGGCAATGGTGGCAGCGGTACGGCGGAGGGTTTCGAGATTAAATTCATCGCGATTGCCTAGCCCCACAAGCAGCAGTTTCTTGATGGGGAAGTTAGGCAATAGGCGCATCAGCAGGGAGGTGCCAGATTTGCCTTGAAATTCCCCTTCGGTGATCAGGTCTTGCAATAGACCGTTGAGCCGTTGATCGAGGGTCGTGTAGGGGTCGGTGAGGATAAGGGTGTCTTCCGTTTGAAAGACAGCGATCGCCAGTAAATCCCCCGACCAGTCGGAAATTGCTGTAGTGGTTGTTTGCAGCTGCATGCCTATGGACGACCCAAAAATCTCTTAACTCCTTTATTTTATCGGCGTTTAGGCCCTAACAGGAACCGAGACACTGCAAAAATTCAAGGGGCAAGCCATCGCAGTCACGAATAAAGGCAACGTGATAGAGGTGAGAACCAATCACCTGCTGAGTGGGCTTCAGCAATAGCTCAAAGGGTAAACCCTGTGCCTTCAGGGTTTGTGCCACCTGATTGAGCCATGTTTCAAGGGGATCAGGATAGTCACTCAGATCAAAGGAGAGATGGTAGTAGCCGACGTAGTGTTCATTGTGAAAAGGATCCGCAGGCGGCTGGGGTTCAGGCACCTGCAGCAGTTCGAGGCGGCTGTGCCAGCCCTTGAGCCAACAGGCAAGGGTATAGCCTGTGGTAAAGCGGACCTCCATGGTAAAACCCAGGCATTCATAGAAGGCGATCGCCCGCTGAATATTGGCGGTGCGAATGGACACATGGTGCAAGGCCATAATTACTCTGGTTTTGGACGCAGCCGCTCAGGAAAGTCAATAAAGACGCGCTCACCGGCACGGACACCGCGGATAATCTGGGTTTTGTCTTGCCAACTACTGCCAATGGTGACCGGGCGGAATGTTGGCCGCTGGTTTTCTCCCACCACGTAAACCCCCGTTTGGCCGCGCTCAACGGCAATGGCCACTGTCGGCACCAAAAGGGCATTGTTAATTTCTTGCCCTAGAAAATCTAAATCCACATTCATGCCGGAGCGCAGTTTATCCAGCCCGCTAACCAAGGAAACCCGCACTTGAAAAAAGGTGACATTTTGCTCGACAACGGCTTCGGGTGCCACTAGGCGCACTTGCCCCTTAAATGTTTCTCCTGGATAGGCATCGGCTCGGATTTCAACGGGTTGCCCCACCCGTACTTGGCCAATATCCACTTCCGGCACTTCGGCAAGAATTTCTAAGCCCTTAGCGATCGCCACAATGGAGGTGGAAGTGGCAGAGGTGGTCGCCGAAGCGGTGGTTGTTGGCGTAACAAATGCCCCCGGATTCGCATACTTCTGGGTAATGATTCCCGTAAACGGTGCGCGAATCACTGTATCTTCAAGGGCAGCACGGGCAGCTTGGACTTGGGCTTGGGCCGCCGCCACAGCGGCCTCTGCTTGGCGGATCTCCTCGCTGCGGGCACCACGCTGCAGGAGTTGTAGCCGCTTTTGCGCTTCATTCAGGTTGGCGATCGCGCTCTCCCGATTCGCTTTTAGTTCGTCAAGGGTATCGCGGGGAATCGCGCCTTCAGCCGCGAGCAATTCATTGCGTTTCAGGCGTTCTTCAGCCAATTGGGCACGGGTAGCCGCTGCTTGCACTTGAGCTGCCGCTTGGGCAATTTCCTCGGCCCGATTGCCGGCAACCACGCGATCGCGACGGGCAATGGCGTCGGCCAGATTGGCCTGAGCCTGGGCAAGTTGCGCCTGCTCATCGCGGTTATCCATGCGGGCAATGATTTGACCCGCTTTGACCCGATCTCCCTGCTCAACGTAGAGTTCCGCCAGCAACCCTGCCCGTTTTGGACTAATGTTTACCGTTTGCACCGGCACCACTTTGCCGGTGGCAGCAATCCGAGCCACCAAATCGCGACTGTCTTGAACCGGTACGGTGTAGCGATCCAGATCAAGGGGCGTTTGCCGCGATCGCCACCACAGCAGTCCACCACTGCCAATCACACCGGCAGCAATCACCCCAATCACCAGCGATCGCCAAAGGGAAGAAGGTTTACCGACAAAGGGAATAAACGCCGCCATGAATGCTTTACAATTCTTGCCCTATTCTAACGTTATGTTACAGTCCCCCAGCCGAATGACTGTATTGGCGGTATCTATGGGTTCCATCTCTCCCTCAATAGAAGTGCAGATGCTATCCTAACCAGTACTGTCTATGTCCTTTGCCTATGAATCCTGCACTCTCCCAGATTGGCCAGCAAATGTCCCAGCTGACGGGAGTTCGGGCAATTATGAAGGATATTATCGAGACACTGCGCCTCAACCGCGGTCAAGACCTAATTAACTTGAGTGCAGGCAATCCCCTGATTCTCCCTGAAGTGGAGCAACTGTGGCGCGACTGTACCCACGAGCTAATGGCCAGTCCAGAATTCGGCCAAGTGGTCTGCCGCTACGGCACAAGCCAGGGGTATGAGCCACTGATTGCCGCTGTGGTGGATGATTTTAATCGCCGCTATGGCTTAAATCTGACGGAGCGCAATGTTTTGGTTACGCCCGGCAGTCAGGCCATTTACTTTTTTGCAGCCAATGCCTTTGGCGGCCCTAGTGCTAACGGCGAACTCAAAAAAGTCGTTCTTCCCTTAAGTCCAGAATATACCGGTTACGGCGGCGTCAGCCTCAGCCCCGATACCGTTGTTGCCTATCGCCCCCGCCTTGAGATTTTTGAAACAGATCACACATTTAAGTATCGTCCCGACTTTCAACAATTGCACATTGACGAGACAACCGGCTGCGTCATCTTCTCTCGCCCCTGCAATCCCACGGGGAATGTGCTCACCGATGTGGAAGTGCGGCAAATTGCGGATCTGGCGGTACCCTACGGGGTTCCTGTCCTCATTGATGCTGCCTATGGCCCCCCCTATCCCAGTTTGAACTTTACGGAACTCGCCCCTATCTTTGGTGGCAATATTGTCCACTGCCTCAGCCTCTCCAAAGCAGGGTTGCCGGGGGAACGGGTGGGAATTGCCATCGGCGATCGCGAAATCTTGAGTGCTCTGGAAGCCTTTCAAACCAATGCCTGTATTCATGCCTCGCGCTACGGTCAGGCGATCGCGGCTTTGGCCATTGCCAATGGTGCCCTAGCCGAAGTGTCTGTCAATGTCATTCGTCCCTTCTATCAGCGCAAGTTTACCGTTCTCGAAGAAACCCTGCGCACTGCCTTGCCCGACAACATTCCTTGGTTTTTGCATCGCGGTGAGGGGGCGATTTTCGCATGGCTGTGGTTGCGGGACTTACCCATGACCGATTGGGAATTGTATCAACACTTGAAGCGAGCAGGGGTGATTGTCGTCCCCGGCAGTTCCTTTTTCCCCGGTTTGAACGAGCCGTGGCGCCACAAACAGGAGTGCTTGCGCATTAGTCTTACCGCCAGTGATGAGGACATTGTCCTAGGCATGCAGCGACTGGCTGCCACCATTACCCAAGTCTATCAAGAATCCCCTAGCCGCTCCTATTCCGATGTCCTTGCCTAAAGTTGGGGAGCCGCCAAACAGCGATTTGTTAGATAGGCCTCGGCAGATTTTCTGGAGTTCCCCCCTGTAGGGTTTTGAAGAGGGCGGCAGCAACAACCTGAGGGGCAGGCTAATCCCAAGGAGACAAGCACTGACGGGAGTGCGACTCTTGGGGCAGCGGGAGCCTTTGGTAAAGACTTGCAAACAAGCGTGAAGGAAGCTCAAGAATCTTGATACAACAATTGATGGAGTTGTAGCCGAACGTCAACCGATTCCTATGAATATTGCTGTCATTGGCCTGAGTCACAAAACCGCCCCCGTGGATGTGCGCGAAAAATTGAGTGTGCCAGAGGATGTGCGGGAGCGGGCACTACAACATCTATGCGGCTACGCCCATATTCAGGAAGCCACCATCCTCAGCACCTGTAACCGCCTAGAAGTTTACATTGTTACCAGTGACACTGAGGTGGGGGTGCGGGAAGTGCATCAGTTTCTCAGTGAGCGGAGCCACATTCCCCTGCCCCAACTGCGTCCCTATCTCTTTATCCTGCTGCATCAGGATGCAGTCATGCACCTCATGCGGGTGGCATCGGGTCTGGATAGCTTGGTGATTGGCGAGGGACAAATTCTCTCCCAAGTGAAACGCTGTCATCAGTTGGGGCAGCAGTACAAGTCCATTGGTTCGATTCTCAATCGCCTCTTTACGGCGGCGATCGCGGCCGGCAAGCGGGTTCGCACCGAAACCAGTATTGGGACGGGCGCAGTCTCTATTAGTTCAGCGGCGGTGGAACTGGCAGATCTGCACTTAAAGAATCTCCAGAATTGCCGTATTGCCATTGTCGGTGCGGGCAAAATGTCCCGCTTGCTGGTGCAGCACCTAATTGCCCGTGGCGTCAAGGAAATCAGTATTATCAACCGCTCCCTGGAGCGAGCACAGGAACTCGCGCAGCAGTTTCCCGAAGTGCGCTTTGAACTCTTTACCATGACGGATCTCCTGCCGATTGTGGCCGCCATGGATTTGGTCTTTACGGGCACAGCAGCGACACAACCCCTCTTGGATCGGGAAAATTTAGGGTCAGTGCTCACAGGCGATCGCCCCCTGTCCATCATTGATATTTCCGTGCCCCGCAATGTCCATGCCAACGTGACGGAATTGGGCAGTGTGCAGCTTTTTAACGTGGATGATCTCGAAGCTGTTGTTGCCCAAAACCAAGAGGCGCGGCGCCAATTGGCTCAAGAGGCCGAGGGTATCCTTGAGGAGGAATTAGAGACCTTTTTGGCTTGGTGGCACGCCCTAGAAACGATTCCGACCATCCGCAGTCTGCGCCAAAAAATGGAGGCCATCCGCACTCAAGAACTGGAAAAAGCCCTCTCACGCTTGGGTAGTGAGTTTGCCGAAAAGCACCAAGGGGTCATTGAAGCGATGACGCGCACAATTATCAACAAAATTCTCCATGACCCGACAGTGCAACTACAATCTCAACGGGATTTAGAGAGTCGTCAACGCGCTATGCAAACCCTCCAAAACCTGTTTAATCTCGAACCCATTGAAGCTTAAGGTCTATGCGCCACGTGGGCGATCGCGGAGAAGCGGTGGTCGCCGCATGGCTGCAAACCCAGCGGTGTCAAATTTTGGCTCAGAACTGGTCTTGCCCTTGGGGAGAGCTGGATATTGTTGCCTGTGATTCGGAGGGAGCGGTACACTTTGTTGAAGTGAAAACCCGCCGTTCCCACAACTGGGATAGCGATGGCCTCGGTGCTATTTCCCCCAGCAAGCAACGAAGACTCATCTTGGCCGCCCAAGCATTCCTAGAATGTCAACCCCAGTGGCAAGATCGTCCCTGTTGCTTCGATGTCGCCTTGGTGCGATACCGGGCAGGTACCTACCGGCTGCACCGATACTTGGAGCACGCATTTACACTGGATTTCACCAATTGAGTAGCTTTTGCAAGCGATCGCGAATCCACTGAATGGGACAACTTTGATCCTCCTCTTGGCCACTCAGCTGCCGCAGCTCCTGTTGAGGTTGCACCAGCACATCCTGACGGCGGGCGATCGCCCCTGCAATATCAGGGTGTTCTTTTAGCAACTGTTCAAATCCCTCCCTGGGCAAAACAAACAACACCGTAGCCGTCATGGCCATCATTAAGGTTAATCCCCACTGCTTGTAGAACAATAATGGAACCCAGTGCCCCTCGGCACCACTGACAACGGTGGAAATGGCTTCGCGGTTACCTAAATCCAAGCCCAAGCGGGGTAGGAGCTGATCTTTCAGCACTCCCTTAAAAAAGCGCGCCAGAATTGCAACAAGGATAAGAAGTAGCACCACTTGAAACAGCCAACGCCGGGAAATGGTTTCCCGCTCAAGGCGAAACAAAGGTGCATCGGCAACACTCGTGAAGAACGACCACAGTTCAATGACTTGGGATGGGATTCTCCACAGTCTCCTCAGGTGTCCACCCACTTAGACAGTGCCTAAGATAATCAGCGTGCCCAAGTTTATCCCCTCACTTTAGCAGGGGGCAACTGTCAACTGAAGAAACTCTCTCCCTCGATCCCTTCAGTGATGATTTGTGATCTCGGTCATCAGAGGCTTGGGTGCAACATATCCCACAATAGCCAAAGGGCGATCGCTAACAGGCTGCTGCCCGTCAGTGTTTGTAATCGCTGTTCTGAGAGGTACCGTGACAACCAGCGACCAATCAATACCCCAATTAAACTAGTCGTCACTAAGGCTAAAGCTGCTCCCAAAAATACTAGCCAAGGAGAAGCAGCGCGGGCAGCCATGAAAAATACAGCAATTTGAGTCTTATCGGCAAATTCAGCCCAAAAGACGGTTAAAAACGCAACTCCGAACTCTCGCCATGGCAACGCGCGCTTAATCACCGACTGCCCTCTAGGCGTCCGTCATTTCCTCAACAGTTTCAGTGGTCTTCGTCTCTGGGCGATTTTCTGTATTTAGGCGGCGGCTGTAGCGACCCGAAGAACGCTTGCGAAACTTGCGAGCATAGGCTTGGTTACGAAGGGCTTTTTCTTTCTTGGGATTGCGGCGTTTGGCCATGCTTACCTCGATGGTAGGGGTGGTCTCAGCATTCAACAAAAATTAAGTACAGGAATAATATTATATCGTAATTTTTCCCTGAGGACAAGAAGTCTCCCCTCGCAAAAGCTGCAAGCATACTGCACCAAAGGAAATGAGAACCCCCCTAAGCCTTGACCTAGGGGGAGGAGGAGCCTTGTTCTGGCAGAAAGTTGCCAATGGGCGGGACTATTTAGTTTCCGAGAACTCAGCGTCAATCACTTCGTCGTCACCGCTACTACCACTGCTACCGCTGCTGCCGGAGCCAGTTCCATCACTGGACTGAGCACTTTGGTAGACACTGGAGCCGACACTGTAGAGGGTTTGTTGCAGATCCTGCATCAGGGATTTCACCCGTTCAAAGTTAATGGACTCAATGGGCTTCTTCTCAGCTTCAGTGCCGATTTCCGAACGCAGGTTGGCAATGAGGGAGGTGAGACGGTCTTTATCACTGGTTGAGACTTTATCCCCCAGCTCATTCAGCTGTTTCTCAGCCTGATAGCAGAGTTGCTCGGCTTGGTTTTTGGTTTCAACTTTCTCACGTTTGGCTTTGTCGGCGGCGGCGTTTGCTTCCGCTTCGCGCACCATGCGTTCCACTTCCTCTTTAGGCAGCGTTGAGGCGCCTGTGATGCTAATCGACTGCTGTTTGCCGGTGCCTTTGTCGCGAGCGGTCACATTGAGGATGCCGTTGGCATCAATATCAAACGTGACTTCGATTTGGGGGACGCCACGGGGTGCCGGAGGAATGCCGTCTAACCGGAAGGTACCGAGGCTCTTGTTGTCGGCAGCCATTTCCCGCTCCCCTTGCAGGACGTGGATTTCCACATTGGTTTGACCATCAACAGCAGTGGAGAAGATCTCGGATTTCTTCGTCGGAATCGTGGTGTTGCGGGGAATGATTTTGGTCATCACACCACCAAGGGTTTCCACCCCTAGGGACAGAGGCGTAACATCCAGAAGGAGAATATCCTTCACTTCCCCTGCCAGCACCCCAGCTTGGATGGCAGCACCCACAGCCACCACTTCATCGGGGTTCACACTCTGGTTAGGGTCTTTGCCCAATAGCCGTTTGACCAGCTCTTGGATCGCGGGAATACGGGTGGAACCTCCCACCAAAACCACTTCGTCAATCTGCTCTTTAGTGAGTTTGGCATCCCTGAGGGCTTGCTCGACGGGGACACGGCAACGATCAATCAGATCAGAGCAGAGTTCCTCAAATTTAGCGCGGGTGAGCGTCATGTCAAGGTGCTTCGGACCATCCTGCGTTGCGGTGATAAAGGGCAGGTTAATTTCCGTTTGCATGACGCTGGAGAGTTCAATCTTGGCTTTTTCTGCCGCTTCCGTGAGCCGTTGCAGTGCTTGTCTGTCTTTGCGCAGGTCAATGCCTTCTTGGGCACGGAAGGACTCAGCCAAGTAGTCAACAATTTTTTTATCGAAGTCGTCACCGCCCAAGTGGGTGTCTCCAGAGGTGGCGAGCACTTCAAACACGCCATCACCCACTTCGAGAATGGACACATCGAAGGTACCACCCCCAAGGTCGAAAACGAGGATGGTTTCATTGGCTTTTTTGTCAAGGCCATAGGCCAAGGAGGCGGCGGTGGGTTCGTTAATGATCCGCAGCACTTCCAGACCGGCAATTTTGCCAGCATCTTTGGTGGCTTGGCGCTGCGAGTCGTTGAAATAGGCAGGCACGGTAATCACCGCTTGGGTGACTTCCTCGCCAAGGTATTTGCTGGCATCTTCTTTGAGTTTGCGCAGAACCTGAGCAGAGATTTCTTCGGGGGCAAACTGTTTGCCAAGGGCAGGGCAATCCAGCTTGACATTGCCATTGACGTTCAAAACTTTGTAGGAGACCTCAGTGGCTTCGTGGGTCACCTCATCGAAGCGACGGCCAATAAAGCGCTTCACAGAATAAAAGGTATTTTCGGGGTTCATCACTGCTTGCCGTTTGGCAATTTGACCCACGAGGCGATCGCCATTTTTGGTGTAGGCAACAACGGAGGGCGTTGTCCGAAACCCTTCAGCATTGGCAATAACCGTGGGCTTGCCCCCTTCCATGACGGCCACACAGGAGTTGGTGGTCCCCAGATCAATTCCAACAACTTTTGCCATAGCGACGAAAACTCCCTTTGCAGGCTAACTTTGATGCGGGGCACAGCACCCATATTGGGCTTAACCCTCTCTCTTTACCTATAGTGCGATCGCTCCTACTGGAAGCAAAAGGGGGATTTACCGAACCTACAACGGGTGGTCAACCGCGTAAGGTAAAGGATCTACAAGCCCCAATTCGGCAAAGGCGGCTAGACGCAAGCGACAGGCATCACAGCGACCACAGGCCTGTTCACCCTCACCATAACACGACCATGTTTTTTCCCAAGGTACGCCGTATTCATTGCCAAGACGAATAATGTCTTTTTTATGAAGTTCGAGGAGGGGCGTCACAATTTCAATGGGCTGACCTTCACGCCCCTGCTTGGTGCCAAGGCGATAGACCTCCTGCATGGCGGCAATATAGTCGGGGCGGCAGTCGGGATAGCCAGAATAATCAAGGGCATTGACGCCAATATGCACCGTTTGCGCTCCTAGGGCTTCGGCATAGGCGAGGGCAACACTCAAGAAAATCGTATTGCGGGCGGGAACATAGGTGACGGGAATCTCTTGACTCATGGTGGCCAGATCGCGATCGCAGGGCAGGTCAATGGTTGAGTCCGTCAATGCAGAGCCACCCCACAACCGTAAATTGAGGGAGAGAATTTGATGCTCAAGAACGCCTGCTGCCTTAGCAATGGCGATCGCTGCTTCTAACTCCCGCCGATGGCGTTGTCCATAGTCAAAGGAGAGGGCATAGCAGGCATAGCCCAGCGCTTTGGCACGAAATAAGACGGTGCTGGAGTCTAACCCGCCTGAGAGCAACACAACGGCCTTTTGTGTCGTCATCTTACCTGTCTATCAAAAACTTTACATTTGGCAATGCTGTGGTAGCATCTTTCTGAAAATGTTCATCCTGTGGATATTTACCTACTACTTACGGCGGGCGATCGCCAACACCAAACCTTTCCCCGGTTGCGTAGAGGAGTGAAAGAACTAAACATGAGCTTTGCCGTCCGTCCCCAGCCCGAACCACTGCGCATTGGCGTTATTGGTGTTGGCAATATGGGTCAGCACCACACCCGTGTTTTGAGTTTACTTAAAGATGTCGAACTTGTGGGCATCTCTGATGTGAATCTGGAGCGGGGCATTGATACCGCCAGCAAATATCGGGTGAAATTCTTTGAAAACTATGTGGATTTGCTGCCCCATGTTGAGGCGGTGTGTATTGCCGTACCCACCCGTCTCCACCACGAAGTGGGCATTACCTGCTTGCGCCACGGGGTGCATGTTTTGGTGGAAAAACCCATTGCCGCCAGTATCAGTGAAGCAGAATCCCTCGTGAATACGGCAGCGGAGTGTCAGTGCATTCTCCAAGTGGGGCATATTGAGCGATTTAACCCTGCGTTTCAAGAATTGAGCAAAGTCCTACGCACGGAGGAAATCCTTGCCCTTGAGGCCGATCGCATGAGTCCCTACTCCGATCGCGCCAATGATGTCTCAGTCGTTCTCGATTTAATGATCCACGACATTGACCTGCTACTGGAACTCACCAATTCCCCTGTGGTACGCCTGACAGCGGCAGGCAGTCGCTCTGCCAATTCCGGGTATCTGGACTACGTGACCGCTACCTTGGGGTTTGCCAACGGCATTATTGCCACCCTCACCGCCAGTAAAGTCACCCACCGCAAGCAACGGCGCATAGCTGCCCACTGCAAAAATTCCCTGACGGAGGCGGATTTCCTAAAAAACGAGATTCTCATTCACCGCAAAACCACCGCCTCCTGCAGCACTGATCACGGCCAAGTCCTCTACCGCCAAGACGGCCTGATCGAGAAGGTTTATACCAGCAATATTGAACCCCTCCATGCAGAGTTGGAGCACTTCGTCAACTGTGTGCGGGGCGGTCATCCCCCCTCGGTGGGTGGGGAGCAAGCCCTCAAAGCATTGCGCTTGGCCAGTCTCATTGAGCAGTTGGCCCTTGATGGCCACAGTTGGGGGCAGTTGGATGCCTCTTTGGCGGCGATTCATTAGGCTCTATCGCCCTCGTTTTCTTGCGCTAGGGTAGTAAGTACAGCAGCGAGGGTTGTGTCAATGATGGAGTTG
This sequence comes from uncultured Thermosynechococcus sp., assembly GCF_937958135.1. Classification (NCBI taxonomy): domain Bacteria; kingdom Bacillati; phylum Cyanobacteriota; class Cyanophyceae; order Acaryochloridales; family Thermosynechococcaceae; genus Thermosynechococcus; species uncultured Thermosynechococcus sp. The sequence goes on from NZ_CALGOG010000030.1 coordinate 11,955, forward strand.
GAAGGCTGTGCCTTTTTGGCTGCCCAAGCCAAGGTAAAGTCCTATCTCGCCTACTGGTTTCAGTTGGGCAAACGACTGTGTATCTGGGGTGGAGAGCATACTGTGCTGCCGCAACCTGTCCTTCAGGGCGATCGCTACAGTCAGGCCTTTGAGGCCTGCTGGGCCTATGTGCTCTCCGGTCAAGCAGGAGAATGCTTTCTTGAGGACACGACGGAGACGATTGCCCAACTCCTCAGCGACTCTTGGGACATTACCCCCTGTGCCCGCTGCCAAATGCCTGTGCCCCTACCCTACCATGGGTTGCCCCCTGTGCACTGTCCCTGTGCGAGTCTCCCCAATTGGCCCAACTTGGAGTTACCGCTGCCCCGCAGCCCAATTAATCCCCGTACTCACCTATTGTTGCTAAAAGAACGCCTCAGTTTTTAATGTGTGGGATGCGTCCTTACCCCCAGTTATTGCCCCTCAATGGCAGACGCCACACCCCGATCTCACCCTAGATTCCCATACGCTGCATCTTTGGTGGCTAACGCTTCCCCCTGAGGTTCCCAGTGAGGTTGTCCTGCGCACCTATCTACGTTGCTATCAACCGAATCTTGGGGAGAAGCCCCTACCACGTGCTGCCGGGGGTAAGCCCTATTTGGATGCGTTGGAATTTAACTGGAGCCATAGTGGTCGCTTAGCTGTGTTGGCCGTCAGTGGCGGAGCCGCTGTGGGGGTAGATGTGGAAATCTTGCGCTCCTGTCCTCAGCGTCTGGCCATTAGTCGGCGGTTTTTTGGCGCTGCTCTGCAAGAAAGGATATTAGGGGAGGGCGATTGCCTGTTTCTGCAGGCCTGGACCTACTACGAAGCATGGCTCAAAGCTCAGGGGATAGGGGTATGGCAGCGGACAGCAGCCCAGCCTTTAGAACATTGGGCAGCCAGTTTTCCGGTGGGCGATCGCGCCATTGCCAGTGTTGTTGTGCTAGCGCCAACTGCTCCCCAGTGTTTCTTTTTTCGGCCAGAAGCGATGAAATAAATGGATATTCACACTTGGTCAAACAGTGTCCTCTTTGCCAGAAGCCCTGCCACCAACAAAAAGAGCGCTATCAGATTTTTTATGAATTCTGCTAAAAAGGTTGTCTGTTACGTCAAAGGCTGAAGATAGGTCTGCACCAATGTCTGATAGAAGCCTAAGACACGCTTATCTTTGAACACCGCAGGGACACGGGCAAAGGCAGCACGGGAAATAATGGCATATTCAGGGATGGCAAATACACTTGTGTCATTGGCTTGATACTGTGGCCAAAAGTAGGGGGTGAGGTGGGGGAGTTTCTGCAGAATCCTTTCAATTTCTGCTTGGGCAACGGCCATCGCCTTGTCTGTGGTAGGGGCACCATTAAAGAAAATGGGCAAAGGAAGGGGCCCCCCTTCGCGGCGAAGGGTGTGAATCTCACCAAAAAGAAACTGATGAATAACCTGAGCGGCGTTGTTGAGCGAAGATAAATCCGTGTGCCGGGTGGGAATCAAAACAGCATCACTGGCATATACGGCACTCTTACTTAAGAAAAGCCACGCACTAGGGCAATCAATGAGGATGTAGTCGTAGCGATCGCGCAACGGCAAGAGGCATTCCCGCAGGCGGGTAATGGGTGGATTTTGCGTTTGCATTGCCTGAATCAGAATGCTTTGCAAGTCAGGGGCAGCGGGAATGACATCAAAGATGTGGGCAGACTGAATGCTGCTGCTGGTGCGGATGCGCAAGTGAAAGGGGCGAATCGTGGCTGTAATCGGCTCCTCAGGGTTTTGCAGGCAACTGGCGAGCGTTGTATTGGTGGGCGTTAATTCTAGTGCACGACTGAGATCCCCTTGGGGATCGCAATCTATGAGCAACACCGCGGCATTCGCCACGGCAAGGGTGGCTCCTAGGTTAATCGTGGTGGTGGTTTTGCCCACTCCCCCCTTGTGGTTATAGAGACACAGGGTGATGGCACGGGGGCGAGATTGCAAGCAGGTTTTGAGGTCTTCGATAATTCCCTCAAGGCGATCGCCCGTCAGTTCATAATTGGGCGTGGCTGGATAGACCAAGTGGCCATGGCGTTGAAAAAGCTGTAGATGGCGGGCATTCGTGATCAGCCCCCAAGTGGTTCGTTGACAATGGCAACCACTGAGAAGTTGCCGTAGCTGTTGTAGAGCGCGACTCTGATGGGTAGAACGACTGTCAAGGTTCAAGGCCACGGTTTGAGTCGGCGTATTACGGGAGCGACGAGCGGGAGTTTTAATCTCAACGATTAAATCGGGGTCAACTTGAGTTTGACAAAAGGGAGGCTGATTCTCGCGGGGGAAACGTGCTGCCACATCGGCAATGCCCGCACCGGTGTCAAAAAAGGAGAGGCGATCGCGATCGCTAAAGCCCAACACACTCAGCAGGGGTTGCACAAAGTGCTGCTCAACAACGGCTGCACAGGTCTCATCACTGTGAATTTGTTGCCATTGCGATCGCAAGCGGGAAATATCCACTGTCAAGCACCACCCAGCCGTCTTGAATTTTTCAGAATGGGTTGACCCCCTCCGAGCGTCAAGAGCACTTCCCAAAGGTCTTGCCCATTGAGTATGATAATAAGTCTGCAAATCTTTCACATTCGTCCCCTTGGGTGTCCTCACCGGATGATGGACGAATGGTTGTTGAACCCATAGGAGTACAACTTAATGGCAGTTCTGAGCCTTGCCCAAATGCTAGAGGCAGGGGTTCACTTTGGCCACCAAGCCCGCCGCTGGAACCCCCGCATGGCACCCTATATTTTCACCGTTCGCAATGGGGTGCACATCATTGACCTTGTCCAGACCGCCCAACTGCTGGATGAAGCCTACAACTACGTCCGCAACGCCGCTGAAAAAGGCAAGCGCTTTTTGTTTATTGGTACTAAGCGCCAAGCCGCCGGCATTATCGAACAGGAAGCTCTCCGCTGTGGCAGCTACTACGTGAACCAGCGCTGGCTGGGGGGGATGCTCACCAACTGGAGCACCATTAAAACCCGTGTGGAGCGCCTCAAAGAATTGGAAAGTATGGAGGAAAGCGGCCTCATTGATCTGCGCCCCAAAAAGGAGGCTTCGACCCTACGGCGAGAGCTGGCACGGCTGCAAAAATACCTTGGTGGGATCAAACAGATGCGGCGACTCCCCGATGTGGCGATTATCGTTGATGTGAAGCGGGAATACAACGCCGTTGCTGAGTGTCACAAATTAGGCATTCCCATCGTCGCCCTGCTGGATACCAACTGCGACCCTACCCAAGTGGATCTTCCCATTCCGGCTAACGATGATGCCATTCGTTCGATTAAGCTGATTGTGGGGAAACTAGCCGATGCTATTTACGAAGGCCGCCATGGTCAGTTGGAGGAACTCGAAACGGATCTCGCTGAGGAGGACGAGGAGGGGATGACCACCAGCGAAGATGGCGACGCTGAGGCTCTAGATATTCCAGAAGATTCTGATGCTTAATCCTTGAGGAACAGATTATGGCAGAGATTTCAGCCAAACTAGTCAAAGAACTGCGGGAAAAGACCGGTGCCGGCATGATGGACTGCAAGAAAGCCTTGCAGGAATCCAACGGCGATATGGAAGCCGCTATTGCCTGGTTGCGGCAGAAGGGTCTGGCCTCCGCCGGCAAAAAAGCCGGGCGGGTCACCGCTGAAGGTCTAGTGGATAGCTACATTCACACCGGCGGGCGCATTGGTGTGCTTGTGGAAGTCAACTGCGAAACCGACTTTGTGGCTCGCAACGAGAAATTCAAAGCCCTTGTCCAGGACATTGCCAAGCAAATTGCTGCCTGTCCCAATGTGGAATTTGTCTCAATGGACGATATTCCCCCTGAGTATAAGGAAAAAGAGCGCCAGATTGCCCTCGGCTCCGATGCTCTGAAGGGGAAACCTCCTGAAGTCAAGGAGAAAATTGTGGCGGGCAAACTGGAAAAAACCCTCAAAGAATTGTGTCTGCTCAACCAGCCCTTTATCCGCGATCAGTCCAAGACCGTTGAGGAGTTGGTCAAAGAGCACATTGCCGAGCTGGGGGAAAATATCCGCATTCGCCGCTTTCAACGCTTTGTCCTCGGTGAGGGAATTGAGAAGCAAGAAACTAACCTTGCTGAGGAGGTGGCCGCCCAAACCCAAGCCATGAGCACCGCTGCAAAAGCGGCTGAAGCCCCAAGGGAAGCGACCGAAACTGTCAGTGTCCCTGAAGCCACAGCGGCAACCACGCCGGAGACGACCCCTCAAACTACGGCAGAGGCAGCTCCTGAAACCACCACAGAGGCAGTCCTTGAAACTGCGGCAGAGGCAGCTCCTGAAACTACCACAGAGGCAGCCCTTGAAACTGCGGCAGAGGCAGCTCCTGAAACCACCACAGAGGCAGCCCTTGAAACGACGGCAGAAACAGCTCCGCCTGAAGCGGCTCCTGAGAGTAAAGGATTCGGTGCTGCCGCTAAAAAGGCGGGTAGCAAATCCCGTGCCAGCAAGAAGAAAAAGTAATGCCCCTAGGCATAGCCATGGGCTTGGAGAAATGCGAGGTCAATTTCTGCGGGCGGTGAGGTAGATGGAAAGCGGAGAAATTTATGGGTATATTTACCCAATAAATCCGCCTCTAGGTTCACTTCGTCACCAAGCCTGAGAAATTGCAATGTGGTCTCTGCGTAGGTGTGGGGGATGACAGCAATGCTGAATTCATCCCCTTTTTCATTGCAATGGGCAACGGTGAGACTGATGCCATTGATGGCAATGCTCCCCTTGGGAATGATGTACGCAGCAACACACTCAGGCGCGGAGAAGGTGAACTCCCAGCTGGTACCGGTGGGGGCGATCGCCAGGACGGTGCCGACACCATCCACATGACCCGTAACAAAGTGGCCACCCACTTTATCCCCGACTCGCAGGGCAGGTTCTAGGTTCACCATGGCTCCTGCTGCTGCTTTGGCTGCCAATGTCGTGCGCTGCAGCGTTTCCGGGGAGACACTGACCGTAAACCCCGTGGCATCAAAGGTTTCCACTGTGAGGCAGACACCATCAACGGCGATACTATCGCCAACGGCCACGTCCCCAAGGAAAGGGGCATCCGTGGCTGTAATCACCAACTGGGACTCGGAGCGCTGCTGGAGCATACCGATCGCCTGAATAATACCAGTAAACATTGTTATTAACCTTTCAGTAAATGTCTTTGATAAAATCTCAGCTCTGCCGCAAGGGCGGTGGCGATCGTACTGCTTTGGCGAAAGCCATGACCCTCTTCAGCAAAGGTGTAATATTCCACAGGAACGCCTTTGGCCTGTAGGGCAGCCACCATCTGTTCCGCTTGGCTTGGGGGAACGATCACATCCTTTAACCCCTGAAAGAAAATCACCGGGCGGGTGAGGTGTTCTGCATGGTAGAAGGGCGATCGCTGGCGGTAGAGGTCTGCCCCTGCGGGATAGGGAGCAATCAGTTGATCAAAATAATGGGCTTCAAAGGCATGGGTTTCCTTAAGCAGGCTAATGAGATCGCCAATGCCGTAGTAACTTGCCCCCCCCTGGAAGGTCGTGGTAAACGTCAGGGCGCAAAGGGCAGTGTAGCCCCCGGCGCTGCTGCCGCGAATGGCTAGGCGATCGCTAGCTACCCGTCCTTGAGCCACCAGATACTGTGCTCCAGCAGCACAGTCCGCCACATCCATCACGCCCCACTGTCCCCGCAGGGCATTGCGATAGGCGCGCCCGTAACCCGTACTGCCGCGATAGTTGACATCCAATACAGCAAAGCCGCGACTTGTCCAAAACTGGGTGCGTAGGTCGAACCCTGTACCACTGGCAGCCGTCGGCCCCCCATGACATCTGACGATCAAGGGTGGGCGTGAGCCTACTGGGGATTGTACCTGAGGATTTTGGGGCGGGTAGAAAAAGCCATAGGCCGTTGCCCCGTCACTTGTGGGAAATTCAATCACCTCCGGCTGGGAGATCCACGCCGGCGGCAGAGGAGCAGCAATGGGTTGCAGCGGTGTGGGGGTGCCGTCATCCAGATTGAACTGCACAATATGGGGAGGCAACAGGGGTGAACTGCCAATAAAAGCAACGGCGCGATCGCTCAAGCGCACTAGGGAATGGATTTCCGTATAGTCCGTCGGCACCGTTTGCCATTCCCCTGTTTCTAAAGACACCACCGCCAGCCGCCACAGCCCGCGATCGCTATAGGTCAACACCGCAGTTTCAGGATCTACAAGAGCATAGGTGGATTGGCCAAAGACCCACAGGGGCACGCCGGCATCATAGGGAGCTTGCCAAACGGCCTCATGGTGACCGTTACGGTAACGGTAGAGATTCCACCAGCCGGAGCGATCGCTAATGTAGTAGAGAGCCTCTCCCTGCCACTGGGGCTGTTGCACGGATTCCTCGCTGCTGCCGGCAATGCGGTAAGGGGTTCCCAGCGTGCCGTCTCCCTTGACCGTTGCCCCCCACAGTTCGCAGCCATCCCACGGCATCTGGGGCGCGGACCATTGCAGCCAGACCAGGGTGTTGCCTTCTGGACTCAACCGCGGTGCAGCGTAGAAACCAGCGCCTTGAACCAAAGGACTCCGTTTCCCCGCAAAGGAAATGGCAACAAGGGACTGCTGCGATCTCCCCGTCGGCGGATGCACTTCTTCAACACACAGCAGGCGATCGCGCCCAGGATCGACACAGCCGTCGGCAAAGCGGCAATTGTCAGCCCGATAGATCAACTGGGGGGTAGCGTCGCGCAGAGCATAGATGCCCTGATCGGCATCATTGACAAAGTAAATCTGATCACCATGGCACCAGTAGGCGCCGCCGCCGTACTCATTCACCCGCGATCGCACACTCCAGGGAGCCGCCAACAGGTCTTGCCCTTGGCGCACCAGTACGACTCGCCCCTTTTCCTGGGGACGCCGCTCCAACCAAGCTAGGCCAAGGGGAGTCGAGCGCAATTCGCTGATACTTGTGGTTGCTGCACTAACTTGGTCAGCAGAGAGGAGGGAAGGCCAGTCACCGTAGTCCAGACTCATTGGGGAATTTGCTCAAGTACCAACTTTTGCCGTTTCACCGGCTCAGGGATATTAATCGGATACTTGCCCGTAAAACAGGCGGAACAAAAGCGATCGCCCGTATCGTAGGTAGCCGCAATCATGCCCTGCCAACTAAGGTAACTTAGAGAATCCACGCCAATCTGCGCTGCAATCTCCGCCACAGACTTGGTGGCGGCAATGAGTTGATCTTGGCTGTCGGTATCAATGCCGTAAAAGCACGGATGAGTGACAGGGGGCGAAGAAATGCGCATGTGAACTTCGACGGCACCCGCATCGCGCAGGGCTTTGACAATTTTGCGGCTAGTAGTGCCCCGCACAATGGAGTCATCCACAATCACTACCCGCTGTCCCATCAGCACATCCCGCAGCGGATTCAGCTTCATCCGAATCCCTGCCTCCCGCATTGACTGGGTGGGCTGAATAAACGTGCGCCCCACATAGCGATTTTTAATTAGGCCTTCGGCATAGGGCACCCCCGTTGCTTGGGAAAAGCCAATGGCCGCTGGTACCCCAGAATCGGGGACAGCAATCACGACATCGGCATCGGCGGGCGCTTCACGCCCCAACTGCTGCCCTAGGCGCTGGCGGTAGCTGTAGAGGCTTTCTCCCTGCATGACACTGTCGGGGCGGGCAAAGTAAATCATCTCAAAGATGCACAGTTTCCGTTGGGATTCTGCCCATTGCACACTCTCCATGCCACTGGCACTGATGTGCACCAACTCCCCCGGCTCCACCTCCCGCACATAGTCAGCGCCGATAATATCGAGGGCACAGGTCTCCGAAGCAAGGACATAGTGAGACTTCCCCTCTGTCAGCAGGCGGCCAATCACCAGGGGACGAATGCCGTGGGCATCCCGCAGTCCAAACAATCCCGCCGGCGTACCGATCACCAAGCTGTAGGCTCCTTGGCACTGTTGAGCCGCAGTAATGATGCCCTCTGACCACGATTGCCCCGTGGCTACCGCTTGGGCGATCGCCCAAGCAATCAGTTCTGAATCCGTTGTACTCGCCAACACCGCTGGCGGCGCCTCACAGGCCAGCACCTGTTGCCGCAGGGCATAGGTGTTCACCAAGTTGCCATTGTGGGCCAAGGCCAAAGACCCTAGGCGAGTTTCTACCACTACGGGTTGGGCATTGACAATGCGACTAGACCCTGTGGTTGAGTAGCGGTTGTGACCGACTGCCCAGTCTCCCACCAGCCGTCCCAGAATCTCTTCGTTAAAGACTTGGGACACCAAACCCATATCCTTGTGGCAGTGCACCGTGTCACCCGCAAATGTGGCAATTCCTGCGGATTCCTGACCTCGATGTTGCAAGGCATAGAGACCAAAGTAGGCGAGGCGAGCCACATCTGCGCCGGGGGCATAAACCCCAAATACCCCACAGGCTTCTTCCGGCTTGTCCGCAAATTGTTGTTCTGTCATTTAGTCCAAATACTTTGGCAGGGGCGATCGCCACGCAAGAGCTAACTCTTCCATGGTAACCTTGATGAGCGGAGAATTGTCACAGGTGTCAATACACAGTTCTGTATGTTCACCATTAACAACCCCTAGGCGTGTCCAAGCGTCGGGCAATTGCGCCTGTACATAGGCTTCCCACGCTGTCTGTTTCGTCGGCGGCACCGAAACCAGAATTCGCGCTCCCCCTTCTGCAAATAGCAGCACATCCCAGCGGGGATAGGTACCCACCGGCAATTGAATCTTCGCCCCCCGCTGGCCGCTGAGACAGCTTTCCGCCAAGGCCACGGCTAAGCCCCCCTCACTCAAATCGTGGGCACTGGCAATCCACCCCTCCTGAATGCCATAGCGGCACACTGATTGCACCCGCCGCTCTAAGTCTAAATCAACTTGCGGCGGACGACCCGCCACAAGGCCATGGATCTGGGCAAGGTATTCCGACCCGCCTAGGCTGATACGCGGATCACTTAGAGGCGTTGTCAGAGGCAAGCCCAATAGGTAAATAGCATCTCCTACTGCCCGAAAGCCCTGCCCCACAACCTGCTGCCAGTTGGGAACCAACCCCACCATCCCCACCACCGGCGTGGGATAGATGGGTCGCGGCTGGCCGTTGCTATCAATGGTTTCGTTGTAGAGGGAGACGTTCCCCCCAGTCACCGGAGTCCCTAGCGCCCGACAGGCCTCAGCAAGACCGCGGCAGGCTTGAGCCAATTGCCAATACCCCACGGGGGTTTCTGGACTGCCAAAGTTGAGATTATCGGTGACAGCTAGAGGCTCTGCCCCGACACAACTCAGATTGCGGGCGGCCTCCGCCACTGCTGCTTTGCCCCCCTCGTAGGGATCTAGGTACACGTAACGACTGGGACAATCTACGGTCGCGGCAATCCCCTTTTGAGTGCCCCGCAGGCGAATCACGGCAGCATCGGCATCGCCGGGAAAAACCAGGGTATTGTTTTGTACTTCGTGATCGTACTGGCGATAGACCCATGCCTTGGAAGCAATGCTGGGGGTGGCCAAGAGGGTGAGTAAGATCTCCGAGGGAGATTGGCAGGGGAGAGCCAATTGCTCCACTGACCACTGCTGTGCCTGTTGTACATAGGCTGGCGGCTCACCGGGGCACTGCCGTTCATACACAGGCGTGTCTTCCGCTAGGGCACGGGCAGGTACCTCGGCGGCCACCTCGCCTCGGTAGAGTACCCGCACCACGGGTTCTGCAATTACCTGCCCCACCACCACGGCCTGCAAGCCCCAACGATGAAAAATCTCCATCAGTTCCGCTTCCCGCCCTTGAGCCGCCACAAAGAGCATCCGTTCTTGGGACTCCGAGAGCAGAAACTCGTAGGGCACCATGCCCGCTTCCCGCACGGGCACCTTGTCTAGGTTCAGCTCAATACCGACACCGCCTTTAGCGGCCATTTCCGATGTGGAGCAGGTCAACCCCGCTGCCCCCATATCCTGGGCAGCCACCACAGCACCGGTTTGAAAGGCTTCAAGACAAGCTTCAATGAGGCATTTTTCCAGAAAGGGATCCCCCACTTGAACAGCGGGGCGATCGCTAATGGATTCATCGGTCAACTCCGCACTGGCAAAGCTAGCGCCTCCCATGCCATCACGCCCCGTTGTGGCTCCCACATAGAGGACGGGATTTCCCACACCGCTGGCTGCGGCTTTGACAATCTCCGGCGTTTCCATGAGTCCCAGAGCCATGACATTTACCAAGGGGTTCCCCCGATAGCAAGGGTCAAAATACACCTCACCCCCCACCGTCGGCACGCCCACACAGTTGCCATAGTGGGCAATCCCCGCCACCACGCCTTTGACCAATTGTTGGGTTTTAGGCTCCTTGAGGTCGCCAAAGCGCAGGGCGTTTAACAGGGCAATGGGGCGCGCCCCCATCGTGAAAATATCCCGCAGAATCCCCCCGACCCCAGTTGCTGCCCCCTGAAAGGGTTCAATGGCCGAGGGATGGTTGTGGGACTCAATCTTAAAGGCAAGGCGCAACCCATCCCCAAGATCCACCACGCCGGCATTTTCGCCGGGACCGACAAGTACCCGTGGCCCTTGGGTGGGAAACTGCTTGAGCAGGGGACGGGAGTGCTTATAGCAACAGTGCTCTGACCACATCACGCCAAACATCCCCAATTCCGTACGGTTGGGATGGCGGCCAAGGCGACGGACGATTTCGCTGTACTCTTGGGGCTTGAGACCTTCGGCAGCAATCTCAGCCTCGGTGACGAGGGGCGTTTGGCTCATGGCAAAGGATTATTCGGCTACGTTACTGATTATCGGCTCTAGCGGGAATTGGGGTACCAAAACATTCCCTTGATCCCCTCAGGATCGGGGCGAAAGCCCAACTGACGGTAAAAGTCCACCACATGGGGATCGGCAAAGAGGGTAATGTTGCTGATGTCCTCACTGCGGAGTTCTTTGATAATCTGTCGCATTAATTCTTTACCTAGCCCCCGCCCCTGAAATTCTGGATGCACCACCACATCCCAAATCGTGGCATTAAAAGCATGGTCAGAGGTGGCACGCGAAAAGCCAATGAGACGACGATAGGCACCCCGCTGCTCCCACATCGAGAGCACCAAAAAGCTATGCTGAATTGCCTTTTTTACCTTGCGAATGGGACGGCGCGCCCAGCCCACGGCATCACAGAGTTCTTCTAGCTCATAGACGTCAATGTCTTTTTCTTTGCTAAAAATAATCTTACTTTCTGTGCCATTGTCCCGTTCTGCCTGAGACCCTACACTAGGGGACGTAGTGGTGGCACTCGCAGTTGGTTGCGAATTGAACAGCGATTTCCAGAAGCTCATGCAAGTATGCTGGAGATGGAAAAGTGACCCAGTGTAACCCGGCCTAGGCTATAGTATAGCGACTCTCAACCATGGTTTCCGATTTTCAACTGCGCAACCTGGATGTTCTGAAGCGGTTTAACCGCTCCTTTCCAGAGTTTTATGAGCAATTTGTAGGTCGGGATGTCCAATTGCAGAACCTGAAACTGGCGTTTCAAATTCACAAAACCAATCAGGCAGTGATTCAGATTGTCCCTGAGGGCGATCGCTCTGTTCTCCACTTTGCCCACCGCAATCACTCCTATCTGCTCAGTGATCTCTTTGGCGTGATGGCCGCCTATAAGCTGACGATTCACAGTGTCTCACTCTACGGCCATGTACGACCACCGATGCTGGTGTTTGTCAAACTGATCCTCTCAGAGCAGGGCAAAGCCCTTACCAAAAAACGCAGTGAAAGGGTGCGCCGTGCCCTGCAACAGACCCTCAGTGGCGAGTTTGCCGTTGAGGAAATGCTGGCGATGGAGTTTAACCTCAACGAAGGCCTACCGCAAGTTACTACCAGCTTTTATCAGGATCAGGTCTTTCATCTGCCGGCGCTGTTGGTGGAGTCCACCAATCATCCCGCACTACTTTACAAGGTGATGCACGCCGTTTGGCAAGAGGAACTGCTGGTGGTGAATATCAACTTTATGCTTTGGCAGGGACGGGTGCGATTGTTGCTTTATCTCCTCGGCCCCAATGGCAATGTCATTCCCGATTATTTAGGCTCACGGATTGCCGCCAAAATTAAGGATCACTTAACAGGAAATACAGCCTTTTTTTGAAATGGGAGATACCCGCTTTCCTTGTTTTGAGTCTTTTTGAGTCTATTTCATCTTCGGGAAAAGGGTTGTAGTTAGGGTACCATAGGGGGTGTTTGTCCCCTTCATAACAAGTCCAATGACGGCTGAACAACATCTCCACCTGTGGCGATCGGTGCATCTCGGCGAGCGCATTCTGGCGGCAATTGATGTTGGGACAAACTCAATTCACATGGTGGTCGTGCAAATTCAGCCCAGTTTACCCAGCTTCAAAATTATTGCCGCCGAAAAGGATATGGTGCGGTTGGGGGAGCGCTGCCAAATCACGGGGCAGCTCACAGAGGAGGCCATGAATCGAGCGATCGCCACCCTGCGCCGCTGTCGTGAACTGGCCAAGGGTCTCAAGGCGGAAGAAATTATTGGCGTAGCCACCAGTGCTGTGCGCGAAGCCCCCAATGGTCGCGAGTTTTTAGAGCGGGTTAAGAAGGAGACTGGCCTTACGATTGATTTAATCTCTGGGGAAGAGGAAGCGCGGCGCATCTACTTGGGGGTTCTTTCGGGGCTGGAATTTAACGGCAAACCCCACATCATCATTGATATAGGAGGGGGGTCCACAGAGTTAATCTTGGGGGATGGCCACGAACCCCGCTATCTCAGCAGTACCAAAGTGGGGGCAGTACGCCTGACAGATTTATTTGTTAAGAGTGATCCCATTAGCGATCAAGATTACGCCGCCCTGCGCGCCTATGTACGGGGAATGTTGGATCGGGCCGTGGAAGAGCTGCGACAGCACCTTGGCCCCCATGAGAAGCCCCAATTGGTAGGCACCTCGGGCACCATTGAAAGTCTGATGATGATTCACACCTGCGATCGTCTCGGCGCTTGTCCCCCCTCACTGCGGGGCTATGAACTCACACTGACGGACTTAAAGGCGTTGGTGGCGAAATTGCGGCGGCTCAACTTTAGCCAGCGCTGTCAACTCCTGGGGATGTCGGAGCGACGCGCAGAAATTATTGTTGCGGGAGCAGTGATTCTTGCTGAAGCAATGGAGATGCTTGGCCAAACTAGCCTCATCACCTGCGATCGCGCCCTGCGGGAAGGCATCATTGTGGACTGGATGCTCACCCATGGCCTGATTGAAGACCGCCTCCGCTATCAAAGCTCAGTGCGGCAGCGCAGTATCTACAGTCTGGCGCAAAAGTTCCACGTCAATCTCCCCAGCAGTGAACGGGTTGCCGATTTTGCCCTCACTCTGTTTGATTACACCCAAGGGATTCTCCACCACTGGACAGAGGTCGAGCGAGAGCTGCTCTGGGCAGCGGCTATTCTCCACAATGTGGGGCACTACGTCAGCCATTCTGCACACCACAAGCATTCCTACTACCTGGTGCGCCACGGCGGCCTGCTCGGCTACACCGATACGGAAATTGAAATCATTGCCAACCTCTGTCGCTATCATCGCAAGAGTCCCCCCAAGAAAAAACATGAAAACTTCCGCCAGTTGGTGGGACGGCGAGAACGGCAAATTGTTGAGCAACTGAGTGCGATGCTGCGGTTGGCTTCGGCGTTGGATCGGCGGCAAATCGGAGCCGTAGATCACATTAGCTGTGAGTGGCGTGCCCCCCAGCGGGAGTTTTGTGTGCAGGTGCATCCAGCGGATCCCAGCGATCGCTGTGAGCTAGAAATTTGGAGCGTTAACTACAAAAAAGACCCCTTTGAAACCCAATTTGGCGTCAGTTTGAAGGTGGAGCTGGTATCCTCTGGTAGCCCTGTGTTAGCAACCGCAGGGAATTGCTAGCTGCCCTTAGACTTTCTCCACCGGCGGCTGGCCCAGGAGTCCTTGGGGGCGCACAAGCAGCACAAGAAACAAAATTGCAAAGGCCACAGCATCCCGAAAACCCGATGCAGCCGCAGGTACCATTGCCTCCACCAGTCCCAGCAAAAAGCCTGCCAGCATTGTCCCCGGCAAGCTCCCCAGACCACCGAGAACAATCACCGCTAATCCCTTGAGGCCAAAGATCACCCCAAACTGCGGTCCTGTAATGCCAACACTTAAGGCAACAAGGGTGCCGGCAACAGCCGCCAGCGCACTGCTGATAAAAAATGTCACTTGAATCAGGCGATCGCCATCAATCCCCAGTAATGTAGCAGCAGTGGGATTTTCGGCCACCGCTTGCAATCCCTTGCCCAGGCGCGTCCCTTTCACCCAATAGGTCAGGGCAATCATCAAGGCCACAGCTACTGTAAAGATAATTAACTGGCTGGTGCGCAGGGCAATATCTCCCAGTTTTAGGGTGAGGGGCAACCCACCCCAGAGTTGATCGGGGTAGGTATAGACTTCGGCTCCCACCAAATATTGAATCAAGTGAGTGAGAAAAATAGCAGCCCCCAGACTGGCCACCACCGTCAAGAGGGTATCCGCCTGCCGCTGTCGTAAAGGACGAAAGACCACCCAATCCATGCCCACTCCCAACAGACCACAGCCAAGGGCACTTAGCACTAACGCAGGAACAAAGGGCAGGGCAAAGGGAAGTTGTGCATTGGCCAAAAGACCATTAAAGCCAAAGCGTTCTCCCAAAAGGGCATAGGTGAGGTAAGCCCCAATGGCAAAAACGGCGCCATGGGCGAAGTTAATGATGCCTAGAATTGAGAAGATAAGGGTGTAGCCGAGGGCAAAAATGGCATAAACACCGCCTGTGGCCAGTCCATCCACAAGACCTTGCAGAGCGTTCGTTGCCACCTAAGCTCCTTCCACAAGGGCACGATAATCCGCTGCTGAGAGAAGTCCTGTGGGAGGGGTACTGACTTGCACCTTCACCAACCACCCCTCGCCGTAGGGATCGGCAGCAATTTGCTCTGGATTGTCAATGACCGCCTGATTGACGGCAATTACAGTTCCCGTTAAGGGCGCATAGAGATCTTCAACGGCCTTGACGGATTCAATCGTGCCAAAGCGCTCACCGGTTTCTAGGGTATCGCCAACAGCGGGCAACTCAACAAAGACAATGTCTCCCAGTTGATCGACAGCAAAGGCACTAATGCCGAGGGTGGCCGTCTCACCCTCAAGGCGCAGGTACTCATGGCTGTCGAGATATTGGAGATCGTCAGGGTAGATGAGTGTCATAGCAAGTTCTACGGACTAACGTTTTAAGGGCGATCGCCGGCACGGGCAAGGCGCACAGCCGTTATGAAGGCCGCTAAACCAAGGGGTGCACTGAGGAGCAAAATCACAGTGGTCGGTACAGTGCCCAACTGAGCCTCCCCAGAACTCAGTTCAAAAAGGCTCCCCACCGTGGCGATCGCTGCCACACAGGCACCCAATAGGTATAGATAACTCTTGGCCACAGACGATGACCCCCAAGGTTTCTTATGCAGCAATGGGACGCACCGCACTGGCGTTAAAGCCATGCTCCTTGAGTTCGTGGCGCAGCAGCGCTTGGTTTTCCACGCGATCTACGAACATTACGCCCATCAGGTGATCAATCTCGTGCTGGATGGCACGGGCAAGCAGCCCCCCTGCCATGATCACTTGGGGACGTCCCCACTCATCTTTGTAGGCCACCTCCACCATTGCTGGACGCCGCACCTCTAGGTAAACCCCCGGAATACTCAAGCACCCCTCTTGGCATACCTCCAGCTCTTCACTGAAGTCCTTAATGACGGGGTTAATCATCACTAATGGCGCTGCTTCGGGATCGTCGGGATGGATGTCAATGACGAGAATCTGCTTATTGATGCCGACTTGTGGCGCTGCCAAGCCAATTCCATCGGCGCTGTACATGGTTTGCAGCATTTTCCGCACAGTATCGCGAATACTTTCATCAACTTTGGTGACCCGTTTGGCGGGCTGACGCAGCACGCGATCGCCCAAATAGTGCAATTGGAGGGGCGGATTTTTTAACTTTTTCTTTTCAACAGCCAGAGATGCAGCCATAGGACACGCCGAGTTAACACAAAATAACAAAAGTTAATCACTTCCTAGCCTAACGAATTTTTAAGGCTCTAGACTACTTTTCTGTCGAGGCACTGCTGACACTGGGCAAGAGGCGCTGTTGTTCCTCAAGGGCAGCTTTGTAGCGTTCCACATCCTCCTCAAGGTGGGCGATTTGCTCATCGCGGGCTTGCATTTCCACCCGAATTGTAAAGATGCGCTGCACCTGTACCCAGACGTTAAAGACCCAAGCAAAGAGAGCACCAATGCCCATGGCCACAATGAGTTCAATGCACAATGGGGCTTGAATCACCTTTCCTTCAAAGAACTTAATACTAACGGGATCTGTATTTTGAATACTAAAGAGAACCAAGCCCAAGACAATGACAAATATCATGACAAAGTTAAGTTGTCGCATAGGGCATCCTGTAACAAATTTGGTCATAGATAGGGATTGTTGCACCGGGCATCTTGCCGGCAACCAACAATCTTGGGCTAATCATACCATTGTGGCTAGTCCTCAATCACCGAGTGACTGACTTCTACTGCTTGAACATCAATGGTGCCGGGGGGAGCCAATCGTTGAAACTGGCGATCGCGCACCCTCAAGACTTCACCACAGGCGGGACATTGGGTTTGAGTATTGTTCAAACCGCTAAATTCAAAACCACACACTGGACAGGCCGCCGTCACCAGCTTCCAGCGCAACCAAAGTTGCACCCCCACAAAAAAGAGCACAGGGGTCAACATTAAGATTAAAAACAGCACCAAAAAGGATTGTACTAACCAGCCTAGCCCCAGTAGCCCCAGCAACCAAGTGACCAGCAACACACTGAACCAAAAGCGTAGGGTGGGGTTTAGGGTAAATCTCAGGGACATTGGCCTCCCTCCAAGGGCATTGCCGCTATTCTAGCGTAGGCGGGGCTGTATCCTAAAAAGTAAGCGCACCATCGAGCGATGGTAATGCCCTATACTCTCCACGCCGAACGGATTCGCCTCGAAATCATCCCAGAGCGCGGCGGCTTGATTAGTCGCTGGCAGTGGCGAGGACATGGACTGGTGTACTCGGATTGGGAACGCTTTGCCGACCCGCAGTTGAGCGCTCGCGGCGGTATTCCCCTCCTGTTTCCCACCCGTGGCAATTTGGCCGAGGATACGTTCCACTCCAATCGCCAAGCCTATCGGCTGAAGCAGCATGGCTTTGCGCGGGATTTGCCATGGCAGGTGCCAGATCAACAGGAACATCTTTTGAAACCGCGACTGCAAGATACGCCCACCACGCGCCAAAGGTATCCCTTTGCTTTTCGCAGGGGTTGATTTACTGCACGTGCCACTCCAGCAGCACCTCACCCTTGGTGTTGAGATTGCTCTTTCCCTCCTTTAGAGAGAGAATAAAAAGGTTTTTACTGACGCAACCATGTACCCCGATTTTTCGACCTTTTGTCAGCTTGCCAAGCAGGGGAATTTCATCCCTATTTACGAGGAGTGGGTGGCGGATATGGATACGCCCGTATCGGCTTGGTACCGGGTCTGTCGCGATCGCCCCTACAACTTTTTGCTGGAGTCCGTTGAGGGGGGCGAACAACTAGCGCGCTATAGCCTCCTCAGTTGTGATCCGTTGTGGGTACTGGAAACACGGGGCAACCAAACTACTCAAACCCATCGCGATGGCTCCGTAACCACATTTACTGGCAACCCCTTCACGATTTTGGCCGATTGTCTTGCCCCCTATCAGCCCGTGAAGCTCCCCCAACTGCCGGGGGGCATCGGCGGACTTTTTGGTTTTTGGGGCTATGAACTCATTCAGTGGATTGAGCCGCGGGTGCCCATTCATCCTGCCACCGCAAGGGATTTGCCCGATGGCGTCTGGATGCAGGTGGATCAAATCCTGATTTTTGACCAGGTAAAGCGGAAAATTTGGGCCGTGGTCTATGCCGATACCCGCGACACGGACTTGAAAACGGCCTATACCCACGCCAGCGATCGCCTAGAGCGGCTTTTGAGTAAACTCCAAACTCCCATTCCCGCCGAGGCGACCCAACTCCGCTGGCAGCCCAGTCGTCAACCCCCCCCTTACACCAGCAACATTACCCCTGAAGCCTTCCGTGCCAACGTGGAGCGTGCCAAAGACTACATTCGGGCAGGTGATATTTTCCAAGTTGTGCTCTCCCAACGCCTCAGTGCCACCTATAGGGGGGATCCCTTTGCCCTCTATCGCTCCTTGCGCCTGATTAACCCTTCTCCCTACATGGCCTACTTTCAGTTTGGCCCATGGCAGATCATTGGCTCCAGCCCAGAAGTAATGGTCAAGGCCGAGCACCACCCTGAAAAAACCGGGTCTTTTCTTGCCACTGTGCGTCCCATTGCCGGCACTCGTAGGCGGGGGCACACCCACGCCGAAGATCAGCAACTTGCCGCAGAACTCCTCGCTGACACCAAAGAAGTGGCTGAACACGTCATGCTGGTGGATTTGGGGCGCAATGATTTGGGGCGCGTGTGTCGTCAAGGGAGTGTCACCGTTGAAGAGTTTATGGTGATTGAGCGCTATTCCCATGTCATGCACATTGTCAGCAATGTGGTGGGAGAGCTACTCCCCCACAAAACGGCATGGGACTTACTTCAAGCCTGTTTCCCCGCCGGGACAGTGAGTGGTGCCCCCAAAATTCGGGCGATGGAGATTATTCATGAATTGGAGGGCTGCCGCCGTGGCCCCTACTCGGGTGCCTATGGTTACTATGACTTTGAAGGTCAGCTGAACACGGCCATTGCCATTCGCACAATGGTGGTGCAACCCCTTACTGAGGACGAACATCTCATTCACGTGCAAGCGGGTGCTGGCATTGTGGCGGACTCCGATCCCCAACGGGAATACGAAGAAACCCTGAATAAAGCACGGGGAGTGCTGGAGGCAATTTCTGCCTTGGCAATAAAACCTTAACCCTCTCTTGAGCTAAGGATTATCTCATCTTTACGTTTGCCCCTTAGCCTAATAGGCAGTTTCGACTAACGTTACCCAGAACACAGGCACTGGGAATGTTGGAAAAACAACCAATCTCTTGGGTTTGCACCCGGATATTGGTTCCTTTGCTTGAGGTTCTGCTGCCATGGCAAACGTCTCCACTGCTGCAATCACTCCCCCTGTGGAGGAACGCTGGCGTTCCTCTGCGCGAGTCCACACCTTTAGCATGGGTGAGAGCATCTGGATGGAGCCGGAGCGAATTTGGTTGGTCAGCCGTGGCGTTGTCCTGTTAAATCTGCTGCATCCTGAGGGCGAGGAAGTGGTGGTTGGGCTGGCTACACCGGGAACCGCCTTTGGTTTACCCTTGACCCGTCTAACCGCTTACCAAGCCAAAGCACTGTCTAAAGTAGAGCTGATGCTCTTTACCCTAATGGAAGTGGAATCCTCTCCCAACTTGACCCAAAGTCTTGTACGCGGTCTTGCCCGTCGCCTATCTCAAGCAGAAGGTCTCCTAGGAATTACCAGCCATCGTCGCATTGAGGATCGATTGCGCCATTTACTTTTGCTGTTGAAACAAGAAATTGGTCAACCCCATCCCTTGGGTACGCGCTACAGTGTTCGCCTGACCCATCAGCAACTGGCAACGGCCATTGGGACAAGTCGGGTGACGATGACTCGCCTGCTGGGCAAGCTCAAAGAGGAGCAGTGGCTTACCTACGATCGCGATCGCCACATCATTCTGATCAACACTGCTGAGACTTGAGTACATCCCCATCCCCCCTATTTAGGCCCCCTCGAACATAGGGGAGGGTTGCTAGTGTAAATTTTTGTAAAAACTTGCATTCATAGTGGCAAAAATGTTAAATTGGATACAGAAATAAATCGTTCATCTTCGCTAAAGAGCTTCCCAAAATTTGGGGGAGGAGCGAAGACGGAAGTAGGGCAGTTGTCCCGAAGGAACGCGCCTCAGTGGACAAAAACCACCTCGTAAACAATTTGGGGCGATAACCATGACAACCACACTTACCTATCGCGGCGTTCAATACGATTACGTTCCGCCGGCAGTACGCACGGAAGCAACCGATGTTGTTGCAAAGTATCGGGGTTGGAATTACCACTGTACCCATGCAGTGAATCCCCCGGCGCAGCCCGTGCAGGATTTGATCTATCGTGGCGTTGCCTACCGTACCAACCCAGCAGCAGTAGAGAATACCATGTCAACTCCCGGTGCCCACACAGCTACTGAAGTGAACATGCCAGCCCTTGATCTCAATCAACTTTCGCGGGTGATTCTCACCCATCACCACCAAGTGATCAAGAACCGCGAACAGTCCCTCCTGACACGGATGATTGCCCAAATGGGATTACCTGCAGCTGCAGGTCATTACTGGAACCAAATTCAGGGCAAAATTAAGCCCCAGCTATGGACAAGCTATGACCGCAGTCCTGCCACAATGAGCTAAGGCAGACCCATGGGTGTCCTCTTCCAACAATGATTAAAAAAATAATTAATTAGCCTCGCATGGGTTGACCTCTCGTGCGAGTTTTTATTGGATGCCGCTGTGGTGTTTCTGTCGGAGTTAACCACTGGTTCTCATCAAAGTGTAGGTCGAATTCCGCTAAATCCTCTGGATCAATCCACTCCTGCTTCAGTTGCTGATGAACTGGTTTCAACGAAGGGAGTTGCGAAGACCCCTTCGATTTCCCTGGATTCTCCCGCCGTGCCCTTTCGATGCGACTGCTTTCTTGGAGAGCGGCGGGGTTCACATATTGCAGGAAAAAGTTCACCGTTTCCTGTTTTACCCAGCCATTGAGGACAGCCAAAGCGCCAAAGCGATAGCCGATCTGCCACTGTTCCTTGAGAATTTGCTGAATTTGTTCCTCGGTCAATAAACCGGCCTTTTTGAGATAAAAACCAATGGGATGTTTTTCTTTATCTTGGATCAGCCTAGGCCATTCTTCAGCAAAAAAGTCAACGGTTTTCTGTGAAAGCCAACCGTGGAGAACCAGAATTTCTCCGAGGCGCAGGTGACTGTAGATGTCTTTCTCCATCAAGGCCACTTGAAGCTGACCAAGGTTAATTAGAGCTGCTTTCAGCAGTAGTTCGCCAATCTTCATACTTCCCTTACTGTTAGAAAATGGTTGAACTTTCAATGATAAAGGGACGTTAATAGGTGAATTTTAATGTCTAATGTCCTGCGGAAAGGATAGGGCAGCTTTCTAAGGTGTAGGCTATCTAAATCTTACTCTATGGGAGTTTTAAGCATCTTCAATTCTTGTCAAAAGACTGTAGTGAATATAGAGGGCTACTGTTGAGTGTACCCCTCGCAACCACCAAACTTCCTTACAATTGCCAATTGTAATAAATCTTAGAATTGACTTACATAAATGAACTGCTCCAGCCCATAGGCCGATGGGAAATCAACACCTAGTTAATACTTGGCTTGTGATTGAGCATCCACAGACAACCCCAGAATTGCTGCTGAAACTGCGGAGACTTGAGTTGTTGGGGCGATCGCTGAATCAGTTCTGGCTCGTCAGTCCGCGGGGAAAAGGGCAAAGACAAAGAGAGATTCTCTGCCGGTACTGAAAAATGCGTCAGCCAAACTGCTGACAGGAAGCAATTATTGGGATGTTATCTAGGTTTAGTATTGGAATAAGGCTTTTGTACATCTGTATTCCTAGAGACGAAAACAGTGCTGGACTTGGTCAAAGTTGCTGCCCAAATGGGTAGGGTGGGTCAAGCTATCCGTCAGGGGGCGATCGCCAGCCAACAGAAACAGACCCATGCCCGTGAGGTGCTCACAGCCATGGCCGAAACTTTAGACACCTATTGCCAAGCAATTGAACAGTGGGGGGAGGCCTTTCCCTTTAGTGTGGCCGAACCCCTTGAACCCCTAACGGTTCGGCATACTGTTTCCCCTGCCCCCAGCCAGCACACTATCTTTGCAGTTGATGGCTCGCAAATTGCCCCCAGTCACCATGAAATTGCCTACTGCTATTTAATTAATGTGGGACGGGTGGCGATCGCCTATGGCCAAGGACAGCGGCCGCATTTAGACAGCGTGCCCCAACTGATTTACGACCCCAATGAATTGGGGCGATCGCGGGGCTGGGGACTCACCATTGAGGACTGGTTACGCTACCGCCGCACCCAAGCGGAAATTCTTGCCCTTGGGGAGTTGATTCAAACTCATCCCCCAACCACCCCTAGTTTGGCCCTGCTGGATGGGTCACTCATTTTCTGGATGTGGGAATCACTGCCGCCAATGGGGCGCGAGGAACTGTTGACTCCCATTTTGGCTGCGTGGGATCAATTGCGCGCCCAAAGGATCCCCCTTGTGGGCTATATCAGCGCCTCCCGCAGCCATGAAACCGTGAATTTTCTGCGTTTGGGGGTTTGCCCCTACCCTGAACCCAACTGTAGTCGCCACTGTGGTCAGAGCCATCCCCTCAGTCCGCCGGCGGCGGGCGATCGCCTGCCCTGTCAGGTCTTTGAACCATTGCGGGATGTTCTCCTTTGGCAAGCTCAGCTGCAGCCACAACAGTACAGCCCCCTCTGGCGCAGCCGCAGTCGTATTCTGGAGCACTACGGTGAACACCGCATCTGTGTTGCCTATCTCCATGGGGGCACCGAAGTGGTGCGCTTGGAAGTTCCCCAATGGGTGGCGGAGGATGCAGAGCTGTGGCAACAGGCGGTCTCATTGACCGCAGCCCAGATTGCAAAAGGCCACGGCTATCCTGTGGCATTGGCGGAAGCCCACAATTTAGCCGTTGTGCGCGGCAGCGATCGCCAGCGCTTTTTTGCTTTACTGGAACGGGAACTCATTAAAGCAGGACACTGGCATGTGGCTCCTTCCCCCAAAGAGCAACGCAAACGCCAAAGTATTGCCTAGGTGGCTGCTGTTCGTTGGTTTAAGCATCGCGGGTTGGGGCACACAGTTGGCACTACCGCCGGTGAGTTGGTGGTTCTTAGCCTTTTTAGGAATTGTGCCCCTGTGGTGTCAGTGTCAAGTCTTATCTCCCCTGGGGGCAGCGATCGCAGGACTGTGCTGGGGACTGGGGTTCTACGGCAGCAGCTTAGTCTGGGTATGGGATCTGCATCCCCTGACATGGATTGGCATTGCCCCTGTGCCCAGTTGGTTAATCTCACGGGGAATCTGGCTTTTCTTGAGCGTTTGGGGGGGAATCCTCAGTGGTCTTTGGGCATTTTTGATGGCCCGCTATGGTGGGCGGCAATCCACGCTTCAGCAACTCCTGTGGGGGGTAACGCTCTGGTGTGCCCTCGAAGCCCTCTGGAGCTATTCGCCCCTGTGGTGGATTAGTTTATCCTTGACCCAAAGTCCAAGGGGACTAATGCAACTGGGTCGGCTTGGCGGACCCACCACAATTACAGCGGTGATCATGACCGTGAATGGCTTGGTCACCCTCAGTCTGCAGCGGCAAGTAGGAGCAAGGGTCTGGCTTGCGATTACGCTTGCGGGGGCGATCGGCCTCAATAGTGTCCTAGGCGCTAGGGTCATTGCAGATCAAGGGGAACCGCTGCGGGTGGGTCTGATCCAAGGCAACATCCCGACCCGACAAAAGCTCACGCCAGAGGGTATCCGCCGTGCTTGGCAGGACTATGTCCGTGGCTATCGCCAACTGGTAACTTTGGGAGTGGATGCCGTTTTAACCCCTGAGGGAGCACTGCCAATTCTCTGGCGCCCCCGGCAAATGAATCCCCTCACTGGCGCAGTGCGGGAGGCAGGGGTGCCCCTGTGGTTGGGGACGTTTATGGAGACAGCGGGGGGACATCAACAGGTGCTTTTAACGCTCGATAGCAACGGTGAGATTTACAGTCGCTATAGCAAAGTTAACCTTGTCCTGTTAGGGGAATACATTCCCGATTGGCTCTCAGGGGTGGTGCAGCGGTTGTCCACGTTGCGATCGCGCCTGTTGCCGGGGAACCCTGAGCAAGTGTTTGCCACCCCTTGGGGCAAGGCCGTTGTCCTGATTTGCTTTGAATCCGCCTTTTCCCACCGCAGTCGCCGGCAACTAGTTCACGGCGGACAGTTTATCCTCAGTTTGGCCAACAATGACCCCTACCGCCGTCAACTCATGAGTCAACACCATGGCCACGATGTATTGCGCGCCGTGGAGGGCGATCGCTGGCTAGTCCGTGCCACCAATACCGGCCTTTCTGCGGTGATTGCACCGACGGGGGAGACCGTTTGGCTCTCAGATACCGATGAATTTGTGATTCATGCAGCAAGAATTTTCCGTCGCCAGACCCAAACTCTCTACACCCGCTATGGGGATTGGTTGCTTCCCCTCCTACTGGGGATGCTCAGTGTATCTGTTCTTCGACAACGAGCGTGGCACTCACCCACTCCCCGCGATCGCCATAGGTACGAATGAGGCGCTGCCGCTGCCCCTGCGCCCACAACCAGCCTACCTCCACAAAGAAGGACTGACGAAAGGAGACTTGCAGCGGGGTTAGGCTAGAGGTGCCATCGGGTAGCAACACAAGCTGCTTGGGTTGATCCGTCTCCTTAAAGAGAAGGCGTGAGCCGGCAATTGTGGCGGTTGTTTCCACCCGATTGTCGGGGGTTTGCAGCACTTGGTGGAGACAGTCCCCTTCGCGCCAGAGGGTAAGATGGGTGGCAGTTTCCGTGGGCGATCGCCAGTCGGCATAGACGGTGTAGGCCGTACCGCGCCATTCGCCTAGGAGTTGATCCACGGTTAAAGGGGGACGTTCAACGGCATTACTGTGGGCACGAAACTCGCGAATCAGGGTCATGGATTGCAGGTGCTGATTTTTGTCAAAGAGTTGGACAAACCGCAGTCGGCGATCGCCCATCACAAATCCATATTCGGCCCCAAACTCCGCAAAGGGCGCCACCTGTAACGACCCCTTAGAAAAGGCGCCCGTGGGAAAAAAGACATTTTGGCGGCCAATCGTGGCATACTCCTGCACCGTTTCACTGGTGGGGGGCTGATCGAGGCCATTGCCAAAGCGTCGCAGTTCAAACCGCACCCGCTGCCCGTCCGCTGTATCGGCAAGGATCAAAATTGACGGCACCGAGGTTCCCACTTCTCCCGTAGGGCTGACAGCCGTAAACGAGCCATGCCACTCCCCAAGGTTTTTGCGAAAGTTTTCCCAGTTGGTTGTCATTGTTCCCCTTGCTCGGCAATCCCCTTCCCATCCTATAGAAAAAAGAGAATCCCGCGCTGAGAATTTGCCAACAGCTAGTGAACCCGCGATCGCCTACACTCAGAAAAGACTTTGATAGGATGGGGAATGTCAGGGCGCTGACGAACGATTGACATTGGGAGACCCGTGCATGACCACCGACCTCTTTGACTCAGGGGCTGGTCGCATTTTAATTGTCGATGATACCCCCGAAAATGTGGAAGTTTTAACCACACTGCTCCAACTTGAGGGCTACGATGTGCGCGGTGCCATCAGTGGCCAAATGGCACTTATGGGCATTGAGGCCGAACCGCCAGATGTAATCCTGCTGGACATCATGATGCCCGATATGAATGGCTACGAGGTCTGTCAAACCCTCAAGGCGAATCCCAAGACCAAGCATATCCCCATTATCTTCATTAGTGCCCTCGATGACGTGTTTGACAAAGTCAAGGCCTTTGAGATGGGTGCCGCCGACTACATCACCAAACCTTTTCAGCAGGCAGAAGTGCTCGCACGGGTAAAAAACCAGTTGACGATTGCCCTCCTGCAGCGGAAGCTACGGCAAAAGAATGCCCTGTTACAAAAGCAAAACCAACAGTTGCAGGAAATTGCTGAAGAGCGGCGGGACTTGGTCTCCTCATTGCAAGCTGCTCAAGAGCAGTATCGGCAGATGTTTGACGAAGCCGTGGTTGGGATTTACCAAAGTTCCCCGGAGGGGGTTTACTTCAAAGTCAACAATGCCTTGGCGCGTATCTATGGCTATGCCGATGCTGAAGACTGGCTAGCAGATATTGAACACCACAACAAACGTCCCTATGTTGACGACAGCTCTTGGGTAAAATTCCAACAGCAAATTCAATCCCACGGCGTTGTGCGCAACTTGGTCTCCAAAGTGTATCGTGCTGATCAAACAATCACCACGATTTGTGAATGCGCCCGCCCTGTCAAAAGTGAGGACGGTCAACTTTTATACTACGAAGGGTTTGTCTTTGAACTGCCCACCCGTAATCCATGAAACAAACGTTGACCGCCCTGTTGGGGGAGGCAGCGGTTCACTCCCTCGCGGAATTGGGCGATCGCGCCCCCCACTTGCGCCCCTATCTCCCTGAGCGTGCCCTGCTGGTGACTCCGCCCACCCCTGCAGAGGGGGCAGCCGTGGTTGCCTGTGCGCAGCGCGAAGGCTGGCGGGTATTGCCCATTGGCGCAGGCACCAAACTCAACTGGCTGGGGAACACCCCGAAGGCGGATATTTTTCTGCGCACCACCGCATGGCACAAGCTCATAGATCATGCGGCAGCGGATATGACCGTCACCACCCAAGTGGGCATTCCCTTTCAACAACTCCAGCAGCACCTAGCAGCAGCGGGGCAGTGGATTGCAGCAGACCCCCTCTTTCGGGAAACGGCCACCCTTGGTGGCTGCTTGGCAACCCAAAGTAATGGTACGTTGCGGCAGCGGTATGGGTCATGGCGCGATCAACTCTTGGGGGTCAAGTTCATTCGCAGTGATGGCCAAATCGTTAAAGCCGGGGGGCGCGTGGTTAAAAATGTTGCCGGCTATGACCTGATGAAACTGCTCATTGGCAGTTATGGCACGCTGGGCATTCTAACGGAAGTGACACTGCGGGTGTATCCGCTACCCGATGCAGTGCAAATTTGGCAGCTCCAGGGAGAGACCACTGCCCTAGGGGGCGGCCTAGCGGCAATTTTAAGCAGTTCCCTTGCCCCTGCCCGCTGTGTCCTGCGCCTTGAACCCACGGGAAGACTTTTACTGGAATTGGAGTTTCACACCCTACGGGAAGTGCTTGCCCTGGGCATGTTGGGCGATCGCCTAAGTGAAATTGCGCGGACCCACAACCTCCGCCTTGAATCCCAAAGCCCGTCGGGGATTGTCCTCAACCCTACCCCTGAACAAGTCATTCTTAAGATTGGCGTACCCCTTAAGGAGATGTTGCCCACGCTCAACCAATTGCACCGGTTGGCAACAGAATTGACCTGTGGGTGTCGGGGTGAAATGAGCGCAGGCGTCGGCTATGTCTATCTTCAGGGGAAAGAGGAACACCTGCGCCAATTAATTCTGCGGCTGCGCCAAAGGATTCCCCAAGGCTATGTCACCGTCCTGGGGGCACCCCTGAGCCTCAAGCAGCAACTGGACGCCTGGGACTATCGCGGCAATGCCTTCAAATTAATGCGGTTGCTCAAGCAACAGTTGGATGCAACGGGCGTCTTCGACACTGGTATTTTTGTCGGCAACTTGTAGAAAGGTTTCCCGACTGATTTCAAAGGGTAGCTGCCCGCCTTAGGGAAAAACTGGAGCCGCGGGGGTATTCCTTGAAGATGGCCAGTGGTACCTGTAAGGCCCGGTCAATGGAGTTCCCCTTGCACCATTGGGACAGGTGGGTCGTGTGCTACACTCTATCTAATTCTGGTTTTGTCGGGGAGCAGCCGACAAACGCAAGGGGGAAAGTTCGGTGCAAATCCGACGCTGTCCCGCAACTGTGATGAAGAGGCTCCTCTTCTCAGTCAGGATGCCCGCCAGAAGGTGATAGTCCACCTTTTACTTCATCTGCGAGGTACGGATGAATAGCAATTTTCCGGTGTATCTATACTCTCTCGGCCAGAGCATTGATTTGTCAGGGCACAGGGCAAGGGCGATCGCACCCCCTCATCTCCAAGGAATTTTGTAAAACCCTCTAGAGAACTCTAGCCCCAGTTTCCCCAATGGCGTGAGCCATTCCGAGGGAAGCACAGTCTTTGGTTTCCGAATATTTCCTAGCCGTCTTGCCCTAGACGGCAGCACCCCATTTGAGCAATTGAGAGCCATTCCTAGAAGACCACAAGAGGACAACAATCTATGAGCAAGCCCCTATCTGCACCAACAGTCTGCCTATCTGTGCCAACGGCAACGGTTGGCTTTCCCCGCATTGGCCGTAACCGCGAACTGAAAAAAGCCCTAGAGGCCTACTGGCAGGGTCAGTTAGAGATAGATAGGCTGCAACAAACCGCAGAGATGATTGCCCAGGAAAACTGGAACACTCAACGGGCGGCGGGCATTGACTACATTGGCGTTGGGGACATGAGCCTCTACGACCCAATGCTGGACTGGAGTCTGCGGCTGGGCATTGTGCCGGAGCGCTTTGCCGCCTTGAGTGGCTGGGAGCGCTACTTTGCCATGGCACGCGGTTACGAGGGAATACCGGCTCTGGAGATGACAAAGTGGTTTGATACCAACTACCACTACTTGGTGCCTGAGGTGGGCGATCGCTGGCAAGAGCCAGATTTTAGCGATTTTGTTGCCACAGTGCAGCAGGCGCAGCAGTTGTTGGGGGATTCGGCTCGCCCCATTGTCATTGGCCCGGTCACTTTTCTGCGCCTAAGTCGCCTATCCATCCCCCTAGAGCAGGCGGCAGCCCAGTTGGGCGATCGCTACCAAGCTCTTCTAGAAACCCTGCAATCCTTAGGTGTGAAGGGAGTTCAATTCCATGAGCCAGCGCTGGTTCTTAGCGACGCGGTGAATTTTCAATCCCTCTATGAACGTCTGTATCAGCAATTGAGTGCCGTGGGTCTGCCCCTGCATCTGGTGACCTACTTCGATGACCTCGGCGCCGCCTATCCCTGGGCAGTGCGCTTGCCTGTAGCCAGTCTGAGCTTAGACTTTACCCGTGGCACCAATTTAGCCCTGCTACAGCAGCACGGCTTTCCGCCGGACAAAACCCTCGGCGTAGGCATAGTGGATGCCCGCAATGTCTGGGCTTTGCAGCCCCAGTCGGTTTTGACCACCCTAGAGGCTATTCTCCAAGTCACCTCACAAATCCAATTACAGCCCTCCGCCTCCCTCCAATTTGTCCCCTACGACGTCCGCCGAGAAACCAAGCTAGCCGCCCCCCTGCGCCGGGTGCTCAGTTTTGCCGAGCAAAAACTCGAGGAGGTGCGCTTGCTGGCGGATTATCTAAAAGGACAAGCCGGTGCTGTTGACGCTCTCCAGCAACGGGCAAGCCAATGGACTGCATTCTCCGCTTTTAGCCCCGCCAACTCCACGGTTCAAAGCCAGCTCAAGGCACTCACCGCCAAGGATTTTGAGCGCTCTTTGCCCTATGAAGAACGGCGAAAACAACAAATTCAACTGCCCCTGCTGCCCACCACAACAATTGGGTCTTTTCCCCAGACGGCGGAGGTGCGCCAACTGCGGGTTAAACTCAAGCGGGGAGAAATTTCCCAAGCGGCCTATGAGGCAGCCATTGACGCCGAGATTGCCAAATGTATTCGCCTTCAGGAGGAGGCTAACCTTGATGTCCTTGTCCACGGCGAATTTGAGCGCACCGACATGGTGGAATTCTTTGCCCAGCAGTTAAGCGGCTTTGCTTTGACGGAGCACGGCTGGGTGCAAAGCTACGGCAGTCGCTGTGTGCGCCCCCCCATTATCTACGGCGACATCTTCCGTCCTCAACCCATGACGCTGCGGGAATTCAAAGTAGCCCAGTCCCTCACGGGCAAGCCGGTCAAGGGGATGCTCACAGGCCCAGTGACCATGCTCAACTGGTCATTCCCCCGCTGTGATCTGCCCCGCCAAGAGCAAGCCTTTCAGATTGCCCTAGCTTTGCGCCAAGAAGTTGCAGATTTAGAGGCAGCCGGCGCCAAAATCATCCAGATTGACGAGCCGGCCCTGCGAGAAGGCCTCCCCCTCAAGACTGAACGTTGGTCAGACTATCTCAGTTGGGCAGTGGATGCCTTTCGCTTGGCGGCAGGAGGTGCGCAGCCGCAGACCCAAATCCACACCCACATGTGCTACTCGGAATTTGGAGACATTATCGAACACATTGAGCGTCTAGATGCCGATGTCCTCTCAATTGAGAATAGCCGCAGTAACAACGAAACCCTCTTTGAAATTACCGATGCGGGCTATCGCCACCAAGTGGGGAACGGTGTCTATGACGTTCACAGTCCCGCTGTACCCACTGTGGAGCAAGTCGTCCGCCAGCTCAAAACTGCTTTAGAACATCTGCCGGCGGCGCAAATTTGGGTCAACCCCGACTGTGGCCTGAAAACGCGCCGCTGGGAAGAAGTCATCCCTGCTTTGAAAAATATGGTGGCTGCTTCCTTGCAACTGCGAACTGAATTGCAAAACTCAGTGTCCCGTGAGTAACCTTTGACATCCTCCCCGGCCTGTTAGCTTGCTCTCGCGCAGTGGTACGGCGAGGCTTGCCGCGCCCTAGGTCATGACTGCGGCCACAGGTGTGCTATTCCATATTGGTTACTATTACCTAGGCCTGCCCAAAGAGGTGGCCGATATTTTAATGATGCTCCACCAAGGGGGATTTC
>NZ_CALGOG010000031.1:0-10656 GCF_937958135.1 uncultured Thermosynechococcus sp.
GTGCTCTAACCATGCCTAGAAACGAAAATCCTCACCGAGGTAGTATTGCCGCACTTTGGCATTCTGTGCTAATTCCCAGCTATTGCCTGCAGCCAAAATCTGCCCTTCCCGCAGAATATAGGCGCGGTCAATAATTTGCAGCGTTTCCCGCACGTTGTGATCGGTAATGAGAATGCCCATCGGGCGATCGCGCAGTTTAGCAATCATCTCCTGTAAATCATGCACAGCAATCGGATCCACCCCCGCAAAGGGTTCATCAAGGAGCAAAAAGCTAGGCCCTTGGGTTCCTGCCGCTAAGGCACGGGCTAATTCCGTGCGCCGCCGTTCTCCCCCTGAGACTTGCCGACCAAGGGTGTGGGCAATGTGGGTGAGGCGAAATTCCGTCAGCAGTTGATCCAAGCGATCGCGCCATTGGCGTCGTGGCACCCCCGTCTCTTCTAAAACCAAAAGAATATTTTCAGCCACCGTCAAGTGGCGAAAGATGCTCGGTTCTTGGGGCAAATAGCCAATGCCCCGCCGTGCTCGCTGATGTAGAGGCGCATGGGTAATCTCCTCGTCATCCAGCCATACTCGCCCGTAATCTGGTCGTTCAATCCCTGTGGCAATGTAAAAGGTTGTCGTTTTGCCAGCACCATTAGGTCCCAACAGACCGACCACTTCCCCCCGTGCCACCGAGAGACTGACGTGATCGACGACCCAACGACTGCCATACCGTTTGCATACACCCTCTAAACGCAGCGTAGTGGGTAACGCAAACCGTCTATTGGGGCTGCACAGGTCCAAGAATTTGCTGGTTAGGGTCATCGCGAATCATTAGGATGGCTTCAACTTGGCGGCTGGGGGCAGGCAGGGCAACGAATTTGGCCTCTGAGATAAGGTAAGTGATAGTTTCAGCGCGGAGACTGTTCCCCTGTTGCAAAACGTACACATTGCCACTGAGGACAATGCGACCCTCGCGGCTAAAGTATTGAGCCTGTGCGGCACTGGCCTGAATTTGGCGGGCAGGATAGCGCAATTGCACATTTCCCCGCGCTGTAATCACCCCCGTCACTGCGTTTGCCTGTTGAACATCCGCCAAGATGGTGAGTGCTTGGGTAGGCGGTTCTTGGGAATCTGCCGCTTGCCAAAATAAAGGTACCATTGCCAACCCTACTCCCACTGTACCCAGTGCCAAAAGGCGAGAGGGCCATCGGGAACAAGATTGCAACATTTCCTTATTCTCCGCCACAATGTCTTTATCCTAGTGGATAAGGGAAAATTTCCGCAAAATGCCCGTTTATTTCTACTGGGGGGAAGATGAGTTTCGACTAGAGCAAGCCGTTAAGGCCCTGCGGCAACGAGTGGTGGATCCCCTATGGGAGAGTTTTAACTTCGAGAAATTTGCCGGGGAGGACGCTGCAGCCGCTCAAGCCGCCTTGGCACAGGTGATGACGCCACCCTTTGGCGGGGGCGATCGCTTGGTGTGGCTGGTGAATACAACCCTTGGTCAACGCTGTAGTGCAGAGCTACTTGCAGATTTAGAACTCACCTTGCCGCAAATTCCCCCGAACTGTCACTTGCTCCTCACCAGTCCTCAAAAACCCGACAGCCGCAGTAAAGCCGTCAAGCTACTGCAAGAGTATGGCCAGATTCAGGAATTTAGTCCGATTGCCCCTTGGAAAACCGCCGAGATTGAACAGCAGATCCGTGAAGCGGCTCAATGCTATCAACTGCACCTCTCCCCTGAGGCAGTCCAGCTCATTGCAGAAGCCGTGGGTAACGACAGCCGCCAACTGCACAATGAATTAGAGAAATTGGCCTTATTTGCGGGCGATCGCCCCCTTACCGCTAAGGACATCACAGCCCTAGTTCATGCTACTCAACAAAGCAGCCTCATCCTTGCCAGTACCCTCCTGCGCGGGGACACCGCCACAGCCCTCAGCCAACTAGAAGGCCTGCTGCAACAAAACGAACCGCCTTTGCGCCTCCTAGCGACTCTAACGAAACAATTTCGCACGTGGTTGTGGGTCAAGTTGCTCAGCCATGAGCGGGACAATCAGCGCATTGCCAAGCTTGCCGAAGTCGGCAACCCAAAACGGGTCTATATTCTGCAAAAGGAAGTCAATGCCGTTCCTCTGCCTGCCCTTCAAGCCTGTTTGCGGATTCTCTTAACTACGGAGTACCAGCTTAAGCTGGGAGCCGAGCCAGTGACCACCCTGCGCCAGGGAATGATTCAACTTTCCTTAGCCTGTTCACGACGTTCGTGGGGCGATCGCTCTGGCGGCGGCGAGAGCTGACTGGGGGGAAGCCGTGAGGGCTTACGACTGGGACGGTTCCACGTTTGCCATGCCGCCTTTACCCCAGCAAAGACACTACGGGTGGTAACTTTTGCCTCCTGAACCTGCCGTTTTGCCGCTGCAATGCCTTGATCCACCTGCTTAATCACATTCCCTGCCCTTTCTACTCCTTGGCTAATGTCATCCGTGAGATCGCTAATCTCCAAGCCCGTCAAGCGAATGGCTTCCAATGTGGGCGGTAGCTCGCGCCCCAACGTATCAAAAAGCTTTTCAGCACTGCGGGCAGCCCGTGCTAACTCTATAAATGCCGGAATTGCGGCAACCAAAACGGCTGCCAAGCATACGGCCACTAATACCAGTGACACTGCCAACCAAAAAATTGGTTCTGTCACGTTGGTTCGTCCACTGCGTCCTGCGGGGATGTGTCCCGATACTATCACGAGTTCCCCAAGGGCAACAGTTAAAAGAATCACGCCTAGGGTCAGCGCCCACCAAAGAAGATCAAGCTACAGTTCTTTTATGCCCAAAACCAAGCGCGCCTAGCAGGTTTGCTACAATTGCTGTGCAAGTATTAGTTGCCGTTGCGTTGCTCGATCTATGCAATCACCTTCAACAAGGGGTTAACAATACCTTTGTTTGTGGCGTTCTTGCGTGATCTGTTCATCGTTGTACTGATTGTTTAGGACTATTTGCCGTGGGCACTGAATTCCATTCCCATTCTTCCCCTTCTCTGCATTCTCACCCCCATCACCACAGTGAGGAATCGCTGCGGGCGATCGTCAATCGGCTGTCGCGCATTGAAGGGCACGTGCGTGGCATTAAAGCGATGGTGCAGGACAGTCGTCCTTGTCCAGAGGTATTGATTCAAATTGCCGCAGTGCGGGGAGCGTTGAACCGGGTGGCACGGCTGATTCTCGATGAGCATTTGAATGAATGTGTGACTCATGCCGCTCAGGAGGGACGCATTGATCAGGAGCTAGCAGAACTCAAGGCTGCCCTTGATCATTTTTTGGGATAATGGTTTGGGGTAGCCTAAATAATGCCAATGCCTGCTGTTATTGTGATCAATTGGGTACTAGGAGTCATCCTCGCCGTTTTGACGTTGATTTTTCTTGTGCGTATCATCTTCACGTGGTACCCCCAGGTTAACCTCACGCAAGGACCATTGAAAATTATCTATTGGCTCTCAGAGCCGGTTTTGGCACCCACTCGCCGCATTGTGCCGCCTTTGGGGGGGGTGGACATTAGCCCCATTATTTGGCTAGGCATTGTCACGCTCCTGCGGGAATTGCTTGTGGGACAGCAGGGACTGTTGTTTCTCTTGTTTCCACCGGCCTAGTGGAGACGACAACACCCCTCAACCCGAAGCCATTTCTCAAGTGGGCCGGCGGCAAGTCTCAGTTGCTGAGCCAGATAGCTCCCTACTTGCCCCCAGAATGCCGCTGCTATACCGAGCCATTTTGTGGCAGTGCGGCGCTCTATTGGTATCTCTTTAGCCAAGCGCAGCGAGGGCAGTTTCAGTTTCGGCAGGCGCGGTTGAGCGATCGCAACGCTGAACTCATCAATTGCTACCAAATTGTGCGCGATCGCGTTGAGGACTTAATTGGCCAGCTCACCGAGTATC
Source organism: uncultured Thermosynechococcus sp. (assembly GCF_937958135.1). Classification (NCBI taxonomy): domain Bacteria; kingdom Bacillati; phylum Cyanobacteriota; class Cyanophyceae; order Acaryochloridales; family Thermosynechococcaceae; genus Thermosynechococcus; species uncultured Thermosynechococcus sp. Next base: position 3,901 of record NZ_CALGOG010000031.1, read on the forward strand.
GCCAACAGCACAGTAAAACCTTTTATTACTACATTCGCAGCTTAAATCAGCAGCAACTGGATCCCCTGACGCGGGCAGCTCGGTTTATCTATCTCAATAAGACCTGTTTTAACGGTCTCTATCGCGTCAATCGTGCAGGGCAGTTCAACGTTCCCATGGGGCGCTATGCCAATCCCCAGATTTTTGATCCTGAGACGCTGCGGCAAGCCAGTCTTGCCTTGCAAAACGTGACCTTGAGTGTGGCGGATTTTCAAGAGGTCTTAACGTGGGCAACGGCGGGGGATTTTATCTACTTCGATCCCCCCTATTATCCCCTTTCTAAAACTGCCAACTTTACCAGTTACACCGATCAGCCCTTTGGCGAGGCTGAACAGATTGCCCTGGCCCAGGTGGTAGAGACGCTAGCGCGGCGGGGATGCTACGTCATGGTCAGCAATGCATGGGTTGAACCCGTGCTGCAACTATATCAATCTTGGCGCTGTATTGAACTCAAGGCCAGCCGTGTAATTAACTCCAATGCGCATAAGCGGGGCAAGATTAGTGAGCTGCTGGTTGTCACCTATCGCTGCTAAGGTTGCTGCTCAAGCGCTCTAGGCTCATTCGGGAAAGTACTTGCCCCGTGTAGAGACCATGACTGCACCCCGTTCCCGAATCAAGTCCTTGGCTGCCCGTTCTAGACGGTAGCCAAAAAAGAGGGGGCGAATTTCCTCAGCAGCCTCTACTTGAGCCACAAGGTTCAAAAATCGCTCTACTTCTGATTCTGTGATGTTACTTTTGACTTCTCCCAAGACTAGTACTGGTTGTCCCTGCACTTGGCCACGAATCACTAAATCAAACTCATATTGCCCATTGCGCAGGGGTAGGGTGTCGCGATCGCAAAATTCAATTTCCATCCCCCAGCGGTACTCAAGAATTTCCGGCACCACTTCCAAAGCCAAGTCTTCTAAGGAGCCGCCGAGGGCTTCACTGAGACCGCCCACCTGCCGCGCCAGTTGTCTAACTGCCCTTTCTGTCCGTTCTTGAGCTGCAGAAAGTCTATCTACCGCAGCAGCTAGCTGATCCACCCGCTCTTCGGTGCGTTTTTGCGCCGCCGCTAATTCTTCAACCCGTTCTTCGGTGCGTTTTTGGGCTTGAGCTAGCTCTTCAACTCGCTCTTCGGTACGCTTTTGCGCCGCCGCTAATTCTTCAACCCGTTCTTCGGTGCGTTTTTGGGCTTGAGCCAGCTCTTCAACTCGCTCTTCAGTACGCTTTTGCGCCGCCGCTAATTCTTCGACCCGTTCTTCGGTGCGTTTTTGGGCTTGAGCTAGCTCTTCGACTCGCTCTTCGGTGCGTTTTTGGGCTTGAGCTAGATCGGCAACAATTGCTTTCAGCTCATTAAAGTCTTTGGCCTTGACGACATCGTCATAGGCCTCACGAATTACTTCTGCCAGTAGATGTGCCTGCTCGGGACTAAAGGCAGCCCGTAATTTTTCTTCTAAAGCAGAGGTCATTGTATTTCAAATCACCAATAGTTTCATTGTAATGCTTGGCCAATTGCACTTGTGAGCTGTGGTTAGACTATAAAGCATCAGGTGGTTTGAGGACAGCGTTATGGTGAAAGATGGGTTGCGCTACTGGCCGCTAGGTGTTGCCCTCCTTTTAGGGGTGCGTCTTGAACCGGTTAAAGCAGCAGAGATGTCACTCCCCCGAATTAGTATGGCAGAGGAGGAGTGGATGGCTCTCAGCAAAGAAGACGCCTTTGCCCAAGCTCGCCTACCACGATTTGAAGGCTCGGCTGTCGATCTATTGCCGCCGCCACCAACGCCACCGGCAAAAGTTGCCCCTGCTATAGAATCTCCTGCCTCTCTACCGACGAGCACTGAGGTCAAGGGAGATGCGCCAGTCCTCCCCATAGAACCTCCACCGACAACGGCTGACAATTCCTTAAAGACCCCGACAACAGGGGAAATAATAACAGCAGAACAGGCAGCCCAAGAGGGGCGTTTAGCGCTTTTGCGGGAGGGCGATCGCCACTGGCAATCAGGAGACTTTACCACTGCCCAAACCTACTACCAAAAGGCCAAACCTGACCTAAACTTGCCACCTCCTCGCGTCACACCCCCAGCTGTACAGGAAATCAGTCAACTGCCTCCCGCTGCCCAAGTCTATTGGCGCGAAGTTCAAGGCGGCTCCCAACTCTACAGTGCCCAAGCCGTACCACTACAGCTTTTGGTGGAGCAGTTTCCAGAGTTTATTCCCGGCCAAGTGCGCTTTGCCGAGTTTCTCGTACAGCAGGGCTCCCTCAAAGAGGCCTATGCCCACCTCGAACAAGTTGCCAGCCTTTATCCCGATCAACCTGATATTCATCGTACCCTCGTCACACTCTACGATCGCCAGCAACAGTGGCTGGAAGCCGCACTCGCTGCCCAACGCTTTGTCCTGTTGAATCCTGACCACCCCGCCACCCCTGAATTTCAGCAATTGGCTGCAGAGCGAATGCAACGCTTCCGTCGCCGTCTTCAGGGGCAGTTGCGCGAAGGGATGATTGTCGGTGCCCTTACTGGATTGGTGGGTGTAGCTGTCACGGGCAATCCCCTCCTGTCTTTGGACTCGATTCAAATGATGGCCTTGATGATGCAGGGGGAATCTGCCCTCGGTCGTTCAGTAGCCCGGCAAATTAGCCGCCAAGTCAAGCTGCTTGAAGATGCTGAGGTTCAAGCCTATGTCAATGAAATCGGACAGCGTCTGGCCAAAGTAGCAGGTCGTCATGAGTTTGAGTACGAGTTTTTTGTTATCAAAGATAACGATCTCAATGCCTTTGCCCTGCCGGGCGGTAAGATCTTTATTAACACGGGTGCAATTCTAAAAGCCAATACAGAAGCAGAATTGGCCGGCTTACTTGCCCACGAAATGGCGCACGCGGTGCTCTCCCACGGCTTTCGCCTAATGGTGCAGGGCACAGCCACTGCCAACTTGACGCGGTTATTCCCCACTGGCGGCTACGTGACAGGGTTGCTCGTGACTCGCTATAGTCGGGAGATGGAGCGAGAGGCAGATATTTTAGGAACACGCATCCTAGCACGGGCAGGTTATGCTGCCGATGGCCTCCTCAATTTAATGCATACCCTCAAGAAGGAATACCGCAATCAAGAGCCACCCCTGCCATGGTTTTCCACGCACCCGCCGACCGATGAGCGGATTCGCTATATCCGCGGTCTGATGCGCGATCGCGGGTACACCCCCTTTGCCTTTGAGGGGGTCGAACGGCATCAACAGATTCAAGCCCATCTGCGCACCCTAGTGGATCCGCCCAATCCCAAAAAGTCCAAACGGGAGACGGCCAAAACACTGCAATAGCTCAGCATGATCTGAATGTCCAAATATTGTTTTCAAACTCTTGAGTAGGAATCCGCGTTTCTCGCCCTAGGGGAAGAGTACTGGGATAAAGTACAAGTGGCAGCCTTGCCGCAACTCTTCAGTTAATGCAGGCATGAAACAACTGCTTTGCTTGAGTAATGGTCACGGTGAGGACGCGATCGCCAGCTCGATTTTGCAGGCCTTGCAGCACCAGTGTCCAAACCTAGACTTGATGGCATTGCCCTTGGTGGGCTTAGGGGCTGCCTATACGCGGCTGGGAATTCCTCTCCTCCACCGCGGCAAAAGCCTTCCCTCTGGCGGCTTCATCTACATGGATCTGCGCCAGCTATGGCGAGATCTCGGCGCAGGCTTGCTGGGACTTTTGGGGGAACAGGTTTGTGCCGTCCAGCGTTGGCAACGATTCTCGGCAGGGCATATCTTGGCCGTTGGTGATATTGTGCCTCTATTGCTGGCCTATGGTACGGGGGGAACCTATAGTTTTATCGGCACTGCTAAGTCTGACTATTACCTCTATGATGCGATGGGGCATCCTTATCGTTGGGGCATGGGCTGGGCGGGAAGTGACTACCTGCCCTGGGAGCGATGGTTGTGGCGATCGCCCCGCTGTCGAGGTGTTTTTGTCCGCGATGCCCTGACCGCCAAGAACCTCCAGCGACTGGGGTATGCCGTCCACTACTGCGGCAATCCCATGATGGATTTGGTGATGCCGCCACCTGTCCCTTCTCCCTTTACTGAGAAAACAATTGTGTTGCTGCCCGGTTCCCGTGCCCCTGAAGCCTACCGCAACTGGCAACAAATTTTGCGGGCAGTGACACCCTATCAAGATCGGCCGCTGATCCTTCTTGCCGCTGTGAGTCCAAGCCTTGACTTACATCCTCTTGAGCAGCGCCTTGAGGGTTGGCAACCTATCCCCAGTCCATTACCCCAGACCAAGGCATGGCAGTTGGGTCAACACCAACTGATTTTAAGTTCACACCACTTTCGTGAATTTCTACATTGGGCAGAAGGAGGCATTGCCCTCGCCGGAACGGCCACAGAGCAGTGCGTTGGCTTAGGGAAACCTGTGGTCACGTTTGCCGGTGCAGGCCCCCAATTTACCCGTGACTTTGCCACTCGCCAAAAGCGTCTTCTCGGAGACTCGATTTTCTTACTCGATGATCCTCAGGCAGCCATCCCCACCCTCTGCAAGATCTGGGAAGATTCGGCCTCACTGGCGCGAGTTGCTACCAATGGTAAAGAACGCATGGGCGAACCTGGCGCCAGCGATCGCATTGCCGCACAACTCTTAAAAACCCTCCGTGATTAAGTCCTCACAAAAAAAGACCCCCATCGATACAGATGGGAGTCAAATCCTAATGAATTAGAGATTAGCGACTGACCCTAGTCAAGGCTAGGCATTGAGAGAACGGGTTCAGATTTGCGGTCAATCCCCTTCTCAAAACCAGCCGCCGCCGCACGGGCACGACCCGCGTGCCACAGGTGACCCACCAAGAAGAAGAAGGCCAAGACAAAGTGGGAAGTGGCCAGCCAAGAACGGGGCGACACAAAGTTCACCGAGTTGATTTCAGTGGCCACACCACCCACCGAGTTCAACGAACCCAAAGGTGCATGGGTCATGTACTCAGCGGCCCGACGCTCTTGCCAGGGCTGAATATCATTTTTGATCTTGTTGAGGTCAAGACCATTGGGACCGCGCAACGGCTCTAACCAAGGACCGCGGAAATCCCAGAAGCGCATTGTCTCACCACCAAAGATGATTTCACCTGTGGGAGAGCGCATCAGGTATTTACCCAAACCCGTGGGACCTTGCGCCGAACCCACGTTCGCACCCAGTTTTTGGTCACGGATCAAGAAAGTCATTGCCTGAGCTTGAGAGGCTTCTGGACCCGTAGGACCATAGAATTCACTGGGATAGACCGTGTTGTTGAACCAGACAAAGCAGGTGGCAATGAAGCCCATCATCGACAGGGCGCCCAGGCTGTAGGAAAGATAGGCTTCCCCAGACCAGATGAAGGCACGACGTGCCCAGCCAAAGGGCGTTGTTAGAATGTGCCAGATGCCACCGGCAATGCAGATCAGGCCAACCCAAATGTGGCCACCGACCACGTCCTCAAGGTTGTTGACGCTGACAATCCAGCCCTCGCCCCCAAAAGGAGACTTCAGCAGATAGCCAAAGATCACCCTGGGGTCAAGGGTGGGGTTGGTAATGACACGGACATCCCCACCACCGGGTGCCCAAGTGTCGTAAAGACCCCCAAAGAACATGGCTTTGGCTACCAATAAGAGGGCACCAATGCCAAGGACGATCAGGTGGAACCCCAGAATCGTCGTCATTTTATTTTTGTCCTTCCAGTCGTAGCCGAAGAAGGGGAAGTATTCCTCTAGGGTTTCAGGACCACGAATGGCATGGTAAACCCCACCAAAGCCCAAAACGGCAGAGGAAATTAGGTGCACGACCCCAACCACAAAGAAGGGGAAGGTGTCCACGACTTCACCGCCAGGGCCAACCCCCCAGCCAAGGGTGGCAATGTGGGGGATGAGAATCAGCCCCTGCTCATACATTGGCTTTTCAGGAATGAAGTGAGCCAACTCAAACAGGGTCATGGCACCGGCCCAGAAAACTATCAGGCCGGCGTGGGCGACGTGGGCACCCAAAAGTTTACCGGAAAGATTAATCAGACGAGCGTTACCGGCCCACCACGCGAAACCGGAGGAATCTTGGTCGCGATTGGTGGCAAAAATCGAGTTACTAGAGAGCGTTACCACGGGGGAGTACCTCTTCTGGGAAGACAAAGTTTTCATGGGGTTGGTCTTGGGGCGCCATCCAAGCACGGATGCCCTCATTCAACAGCAGGTTCTTCGTGTAGAACGTCTCAAACTCAGGGTCTTCCGCTGCCCGAATCTCCTGGGAAATAAAGTCATAGGAGCGCAGGTTCAATGCCAGACCCACCACACCGATTGAACTCATCCACAGGCCTGTTACCGGCACAAACAACATGAAAAAGTGCAGCCAGCGTTTGTTCGAGAAGGCAATCCCAAAAATTTGGCTCCAGAAGCGGTTTGCCGTCACCATTGAGTAGGTCTCTTCCGCTTGGGTCGGCGTAAAGGCGCGGAAGGTGCTGGCCGAATCCCCATCCTGAAAGAGGGTGTTTTCCACTGTGGCACCGTGGATGGCACACAACAGAGCACCACCCAGCACACCGGCGACCCCCATCATGTGGAAGGGGTTCAAGGTCCAGTTGTGGAACCCTTGGAAAAACAGCAGGAAGCGGAAGATGGCGGCCACCCCAAAGCTGGGGGCAAAAACCAACTGGATTGCCCCAAGGGGTAGATGAGGAAGACGCTGACAAAGACGGCAATGGGGGCACTGAAGGCAATGGCGTTGTAGGGACGGACGCC
>NZ_CALGOG010000032.1:0-68591 GCF_937958135.1 uncultured Thermosynechococcus sp.
TTGCCTTCACCGCTTCATAGACATCTGCCGCTTGCACAAAGCCAATTTCATCCGCCAGGCGGGCAAAGGTTTCTTCCTTATTGTGGGTGCGCCCCAAGCCACCGCCGGCATAGATATTAAAGCCCTCCAGATTCCCCTCAGAATCCGTGATCACCACTAGGGTCAAGTCTTGGGAGAAAAGATCCACAGAGTTATCCCCCGGCACCGTGACACAGCACTTAAACTTGCGCGGCATGTAGTGATCGCCGTAGATTGGCTCTTCGTTGTGGGGAAAGATCGTGCCGTTGGTATTGCGCTGGCGTGCCGCCTTGACATCGGGGTGCTCTTCGGCGGAGATGACCTTTTCACCATCCAGCCAAATCTCGTAGTAGGCACCGGTTTGTGGCGTCAGCAGATCGGCGATGCGGTGGGCATACTCATAGGCAAGGGTATATTCCGGGCGATCGCGAAAGGGGGCAGGGGGTGCCATCACGTTGCGGTTCAAGTCACCGCAGGCACCCAAGGTGGATCCCATACTGCGGACAATCGCCGCAATCGCTGCTTTCAGATTCTTCTTGAGAATGCCATGTAACTGAAATCCTTGGCGTGTGGTTGCCCGCAGGGTGCGGTTGCCATACTCATCCGCCAAGCGATCCAACGTCAAATAGAGCTGCGGTGGAATATAACCAGCCGGACTGCGGGTACGCAGCATAAACTGGTAGTCTTTTTCCTGTCCTTTGACGCGGTTATCGCGATTGTCCTGCTGATAGGAGCCGTGGAACTTAAGGATCTGCGCCCCCTCTTCGCTAAACCGGTTCGTTGGTTCCAAAAGTTCTGTAGCCACAGGTTCTCGCAGATGTTGGCTCCGTTCTTTGAGAGCTTCGATTTTCGAGCGTTTTAGTACAGCATCAGTAGAGGGGGGCGAAGCAACCATAGTGTTCTGTCTTCCAACAGGTGAGAGTAGCTAAAATAACGATAGCTAAAAGTCCCTAATCTTGATCGGGAAAGTGAACTATCTTATTTTAGCGAACCTGGGGAACGATTAACAGGAGGGTTCTTCTTTTGAGGCACAGTCCTTCTGCCAGCAGCGCTCGAGATAGGCATTGTAGTACTGCCGCCAAAACCGTTTGGGATTGAGGGTAAAGCCCGGACTAAATAGGTGCTGATTCAAATACTGCCAAAGAGGAAAGGGAAGAACACGACGCGTAGCCATAGGCACACCGTGAGCGTGAGCGATTCAACAACTGCAAGTTACTTTGATCATAGACGAGGGTTCCGGAGAGCAAGGGTCTTTGCCAAGTTTCTTAACGCGGGGGAAACCGTCGGAGGGGCAAAAAATGTTAAAATCTGTAAAGTTTTCTGGGATCACCGATGCGGGTTGTCATTGTTGGTGCAGGATTAGCCGGCTTAGCCGCCGCAGTGGATTTGGTGGATGCCGGTCACAATGTTGAAATCTATGAATCCCGTCCTTTCGTCGGAGGCAAAGTCAGCAGTTGGCAGGATGCCGACGGCAACCACATTGAGATGGGACTCCACGTTTTCTTCCATAACTACACCAATCTCTTTGCACTGATGACAAAGGTGGGGGCGATCGCCAACCTTCTGCCCAAGGAACATACCCATACATTTATTAATCGCGGTGGCCAGGTGGGGGAATTGGACTTTCGCTTTCCCTTGGGCGCCCCCTTCAACGGTCTGAAGGCCTTCTTCACCACCAATCAACTCTCTGCTGCTGATAAGTTCTTTAATGCCATTGCCCTTGGCACCAGTCCCATTGTGCGCGGTCTGGTGGATTATGAGGGGGCAATGCGCCAAATTCGCGCTTTGGATCGGGTCAGCTTTGCCGAGTGGTTTCGCCGCCATGGGGGGTCGGAAAACAGCCTCAAGCGCCTCTGGAACCCTATCTCCTATGCCCTAGGCTTCATTGATACCGAGCAGATGTCTGCTCGCTGTATGCTGACAATCTTTATGATGTTTGCCGCTAAAACCACCGCCTCACGCCTGAATATGCTCAAGGGATCACCGGCGGAATATCTCCTCAAGCCCTTGGTGAACTATATTGAAGCGCGGGGGGCGAAGATTCATCTGCGGCGACGGGTCAAGGAAATTCTCTTTCGCGGTGAGGATCCTAGAACTTGGCACGTGGAAGGGTTGGTCATTCCCCTTGGCGAAGAACTAGAAACAGTGACGGCGGATGCCTATCTCTGTGCCTGTGATGTGCCGGGAATTCAACGTCTGATTCCCCCAGCGTGGCGATCGCACCCCATCTTTGACAACATCTTTAAGCTAGAGGCAGTGCCTGTGGCCACGGTGCAACTGCGGTTTGATGGCTGGGTGACGGAACTGCAAGATCCCGGTAAACAAAGGCAGCTCGCGGCAACGGGTATTGATAATCTGCTGTACACCGCCGATGCCGATTTTTCCTGCTTTGCCGATCTCGCCCTCACGAGTCCAGCGGACTACTATCGCGAAGGTCAAGGCTCCCTTCTGCAAGTGGTGCTTACCCCCGGCGATCCCTTCATCAAAGCCAGCAATGAAGAAATTGCCCAACACGTGCTGCGTCAAGTCCATGAACTCTTTCCCTCATCGCGCCATCTGAACATGACATGGTACAGTGTCGTCAAATTGGCTCAGTCCCTCTATCGCGAAGCGCCCGGCATGGATCCCTATCGTCCGCCCCAAAAAACCCCCGTGCCTAACTTTTACTTGGCGGGCAGCTATACGCAGCAGGACTACATTGACAGCATGGAGGGTGCCACGATGTCCGGACGACAAGCCGCCCAAGCGATTTTGGCAGGAGGTCACCCATGAGTTGGCTAGAGCACACGGTTCAGGTTGAGGTGGCAGCGGAGGTCGATCGCGTCTGGGCACTCTGGTCGGATCTAGAGAAAATGCCCCTGTGGATGAAGTGGATTGAATCTGTGGTCATCACCGAAGAAGACCCCACGCTATCACGCTGGACATTGGCCACGGGAAACTGGCACTTTAGCTGGCGATCGCGCATTTGCCGCCAAGTAAAGCACCAAATTATTCAGTGGGAGTCAGTGGATGGGCTGCCCAACCGGGGGGCCATTCGCTTTTACGATCGCCATGGCAGCACCATTGTCAAGCTTTCGGTGGCCTATGCCATTCCAGGGATTCTGGGACAGATCATGGATCGCCTCTTCTTGGGTCGTGTGGTGGAAAGTACCTTGCAAGCAGATCTCGAGCGCTTTCGGGAGTATGTGCAACAGATGCAGCCCACACAGATCTCTTAAAGTTGGGTGAGGCAAAAAGAGATAGCGATCGCCAGCAGGGCTGCTCCCGGAAATGTGAATATCCACGCCATGAAAATTTGCGCCCACACTTGCCAGTTCACTTTTCCTTGACGGCGATACCCCGCCCCCGTAATCGCACCCACCACCACTTGTGTGGTACTGACGGGAAACCCCACCAGGCTGGCGACACCGACCGTCAAAGCAGCACTGAGGTTAGCTAAGCAACCACTCACGGGATCTAGGGGCGTAATTTTCTCACCGGTGGTATGGATAATGCGCTCACCGCCGCCATAGGTACCGATCGCGATCGCGAGGGCACAGGCAGCGACAACCCAGAAGGGCACGCCCGCCTCCGGCGACAGTTGTCCCCAACTCACAAGGGCAAGGGTAATCACCCCCATGGTTTTCTGGGCATCATTGGCACCGTGGGCAACAGCCATCAACATTCCCGAAAGAATCTGCAATCGTTGCCAGCGTTCGGCGGGAATTTCCCCCTGCCATTGCAACCATATCTCAACAAGGGTCATGCAGCCCAAACCAATGGCGATCGCCACCAAGGGGGACACAATCATGGGAATAAGTACTGACTGAACAATCCCCTGCCAATAAATGATTTGCGCTGACCCTTGAAAGAGGGCGGCCCCTACTAAGCCACCAATGAGGGCGTGGGAAGAACTACTGGGCAGCCCCCAATACCAGGTGAGCAAATTCCAGCCCATGGCGCCAAGGAGTGCGGCACCAATGACGCTAAACCAATGTTCACCCAAGGCAGAACTGTCGAGAATCCCCGATTCAATGGTTAGCGCCACCCGCGTACTCAAGAAAGCACCGCTAAAATTGGCCACAGCAGCAAGGATGAGGGCTGATCGCAGGGAAAGGGCACGGGTGGCCACCACCGTTGCAATTGCATTGGCGGCATCATGGAAGCCATTGGTGACATCAAAAAGGAGGGCGATCGCAATCAACCCCCCTTGGAACTCAATGGCCATGCTCTAGGCAGAGGCACTGATTTGATCTTTTTCCTTGGCGAGGAACTTTTCCAGTTCCGCAAGGGCGTCGGCATCCACTTTGGTTTGCATGGGGCAGAACTTCGGCCCGCACATGGAGCAGAATTCAGCCGTTTTGTAGATGTCTGCCGGCAGCGTTTCGTCGTGGTATTCCCGCGCCCGCTCTGGATCGAGAGCGAGTTCAAACTGGCGGTTCCAGTCAAAGTTGTAGCGTGCCCGCGACAGTTCATCATCGCGATCGCGCGCTCCCGGACGGTGACGGGCAATATCCGCTGCGTGAGCAGCAATTTTGTAAGCAATCAGGCCATTGCGCACATCTTCGGCATTGGGTAAGCCAAGGTGCTCTTTGGGGGTGACATAGCAAAGCATCGCTGCGCCGTACCAACCTGCCATTGCGGCGCCAATGGCACTGCTAATGTGGTCATAGCCAGGGGCAATATCGGTCACTAGAGGTCCAAGGACGTAGAAGGGGGCTTCGGAGCACTCTTCCATTTGCTTGCGCACATTAAATTCAATTTGATCCATGGGCACATGGCCAGGCCCTTCCACCATCACTTGCACATCGTGTTCCCAAGCCTTGCGCGTCAATTGACCAAGGGTTTTTAACTCCGCCAGTTGAGCCTCATCGGAGGCATCGTGGAGACACCCCGGCCGCAGCGAGTCGCCTAGGGAGAAGGAGACATCATATTTTTTGAAGATCTCAATAATGTCGCGGAAGTGGGTGTAGAGCGGATTTTGCTTGTGGTGATACAGCATCCACTTAGCGAGAATGCCACCACCGCGGGACACAATCCCTGTGATGCGGTTTTTGACCAAGGGCAGATATTCAATGAGAATTCCCGCATGAATTGTCATGTAGTCCACCCCTTGCTGGGCGTGCTTCTCAATCACATGCAGAAAGTCGTCGGGGGTGAGCCGCTCAACACTGCCGTGGACACTTTCAAGGGCTTGATAGACGGGCACCGTACCGATGGGCACCGGTGAGGCATTAATAATGGCGGTGCGAATGGCATCGAGGTCACCGCCCCCCGTGGAGAGATCCATCACTGTATCGGCACCGTACTTCACTGCTAAACGCAGTTTGGCCAATTCTTCCTCGAGGTTTGAGGAGTTGGGCGAGGCACCGATATTGGCATTCACCTTGCACTTGGCGGCAATTCCGATTGCCATCGGCTCGAGGTTGGGGTGATTGATATTGGCAGGAATAATCATCCGCCCACGGGCGACCTCATCACGAATCAATTCCGCAGGCAAATTCTCCCGCTGTGCCACATAGTGCATTTCTTCGGTGATGATCCCTTGGCGGGCATAATGCATTTGGGTAACATTGTCTTGCCCCTTGCGGGCAGCAATCCATTCGCTACGCACCATTGATAGAATCCTCTCTAGACAGCTTCCCTACGCCAGCATGACCTGGTTCAGGTTCTAAGGGTTTGCTCTCAGTCTGCTCTGGCCGCAGACACCCCTAGCATGTCGTTCATTCTATCATTTTGCCCTTGGGGGGTGGGGATCAATCCAGCACATCAATACGGACAGGTCCGACACCCGCACCAATGAGGCCAATGGCAGCGGCAGCTCCCCGCGAGAGGTCAATTTCTCGTCCCCCTGTAAAAGGCCCGCGATCGTTAATCCGCACGACCACTGAGCGGCCATTTTGCAGATTGGTCACCCGCACCCGTGTACCAAAGGGCAGCGTGCGATGGGCAGCCGTCAGGGCATCTTGATCAAATCGCTCACCATTAGCCGTGCGGGCACCGTGAAACCCAGGGCCATACCATGAGGCAAGGCCGGTCAACTGCATCCGAATCGGCCCCATGGCCACAACGGTATTTGGGCTACCCTCGACGCGGGTGAGAGCCGGGGCATTACCCAGTTGGCGACGGATCAGGTTGGCAATGCGTAGGGCGTTTTCATCGTTGCGTGGTGACCCCTTGGGAAGCATGACCTGATGGTTCAGGGTCAGCAGCGGTTCTTGGTTAGCGTAGATGCGATAGTGCTGCTGTTGGGCATCCCAACGGACGCGCACAAGATTGGCGTCAAAACCCTGTTCGTGGAGCTGATTGAGACGAGCGGTGAAAAGGGTTGCCTGTTGTGCCGCTTCTGAGAGAGTGGTTTGCTCTGGCATCCCGGCAGCTACTTTGACTCCCTCTGGGGTGGCTGCCCGTTGACCCAAGAACGTAAGCACGGGAATCCCCCGCAGATAGACAGTAATGGCTTCCCGTCCCTGTTGCTGATGACGATAGAGGCCGGCGATCGCCCGCGTTGTCGTCGGGGCCGTGGATTGGCGTTCCCCCACTTTGGTGGCAACAACGGTCGAGGCGGTATCTGAAGCTGACTCCATAGCTGGTGCAGTCGTGGTTGCACGGCTACTGGAAAGCATTCCCAACACAGCCAACGTGGTTGTTGTCAGACCCAAATAAAGCGTTTTTTTCATAGGCGTCCGTTAAAAAGGGCATCCATACGGCCGGACAGTAGGGCACCAACGTCACACAGGGCAAACCCCTACTGGTGCCGTGTTCGCTCTCATCGCGGAACTGTTTCAACCTACCACGAAGGCCTAGAATCAAGCATCAGGGGCATTTTGTTCACATCAAACATTTTGAAAGAGAATAAAAAAGCGCTGAGCGCAGTGAAACCTATGCAGACTGGCACATTGACGGAATTTAGAGTTAATGAAAGAAAATAAGAAAGTTTTATAAACCCTTAATAAGCTATTTTTAATTTCTAAACATTTTTGTGATTCAGATCACCGAGAATAAAAATTTCTCTAAAAGATAAAATTTGCTTTTTGCGACCTTTTCTATGCGCCCTAGGACGATTTTTGACCCGATTTTGTTTCCCGTTCTATCCCTTTTGGGATGTTCCGCTAGACACTTAATTAATAAACTTAATAAGATGCATTGCCCAAGAAATTACTCTCCTCTTTAGCGCATAGAACGGGGATATAGCCCGTGGGGAGCCAGACTATGGAAGACAGGGATGATTTGCGGCATCGTCTTGAAAACTTAGAAGCCGCTGTGGCTGCCCTCCAGCGATCGCTGGAGATTCTGCAAACCGCTATTCTCCGTGAAGACCTTTCCTCTTCTGGCGTCCCAGAACGTTCAACTGAAGCCACTCAGCCCGCGGAAGTGGCCGCGCCCGCCCCTGGGACTGAACCCCAACTCCCAGCTCTTGAATCCCCGTTAGGCTCCGTGACGCCTTCCCGAGCGGACTGGCTGCACAACTGGGAGCTGTGGCTTAACCGTCTTGGCATTGGCCTACTGCTGTTGGGGATTGGCTTTCTCTTTCGGTACGCCGTTGAATTGGGCTGGATTACGGATGCGGCTCTTGTGGCTATGGGCTTTCTCATCGGTACTGTGCTAATGGGGTTGGGTTGGCGGTTGCAGCGGCGAGCCATTTTTAGCCAGTTTTTGCAGGGGGGTGGCCTTGCAACCTATTACCTAACTATCTTTGCTGCCTATCAGTTTTTCATGGTGATGCCTTGGGGCGTGGCGTTCCCATTGATGGTGGCAGTTACCCTAGGGGCATTTTTTATATCGTTGCACCAAAATCGAGCCATTTTTGCAGTGATTGGGGTTGTTGGCGGCCTAGCTACTCCCTTGCTCCTCTACAACACGGGTATTAGTCGTCCTTTGGCATTGGCCAGTTATACCTTTTTAATTCTCTTGGGCAGTTGGGCAATTTATGGGGTGAAGGGGTGGCGATCGCTCCTGCTATCAGCCTTTTGGTTGGGATGGCTGATGTTAATGGTGTCTGTAACCATTGACCGGGTGGATCGAGCTGGGGCGTTGCAAGTAATTCTGGCGCTGACTTGGCTAGGCTTTTCGGTATTGCCCCCTTGGTATCAGTGGCGCGATCGCTTGCAGCAGACTTCCCCTGTACCCGCTGGTTATGGTCAAACGATTGCTCTTTTTAACCCGCTCATTGCCCTCGGCTTAAGTGCTTTGCTTTGGGGGTGGTCGGCAACGGTAACGGCTCGCATGTTTATCGTCTTTGGTGGTCTCTACCTTGGAACCAGTCTGCTCTGGCGACGCCTGCCGCAACCTTGGCGCTGGGTCTATAGCTTGACGGGGCTGGTGCTGGTTGCCTTTGGCATTGTTATTCGCCACTACAACGATCGTTTTATCCTCGCACCCCTAGCGATCGAGGGTCTGGTTTTGCACTACCTCAGCCAACACTATTCCTCGCCAACCCTGCGGATGATTGCCCATCTTTGGTGGGGACTGCTGACTTTTGGCTGGGTGGGTCAACTGCTTTTCACCACTGCCGATCGCCCGCCGCTGTTGAATCTCGCTTTTTTTACCCACCTGGTGGTTCTAATTGCTGCCGTCAGCAGTATTCGTTTTTTGCCCCCACCCACCCGCCCGGTTTATTGGACATTGGGCTATGGGGTAACGATGGTTTGGATTGAACATGAACTGGCGCCCTTTGGTACAGGGGCAACGACCCTTGTCTGGGGACTCTTTGGGGTGGGACTGCTGATCTGTGGGCTGCGACGAGATACATCAGCGCTGCGCACGGTGGCTTTGATAACCCTAATCATTGCACTAACTCGCCTTTTTTTCTTTGATCTCATCAATCTTGCGCCCGTGGGGCGAGTGCTCCTCTTTGTGGGGTTTGGTTTGATTTTTTTACTGCTGAGCTATTTTTTCCGTACTCTATGGGGGCGATCGCCCGTGGAATCCTCTAGGATCAGTGAAGAAACTCCCACAAATGAGTCCGAAGAAAACCCATGACCAGCATTGCCGATCTGCGCCGTGATTACCGTCGTCAACGTCTCCTAGAAAGTGAGGCGGCTGAAGATCCAATCCAACAGTTTCGCCTCTGGTTTACCGAGGCCGTCAACGCCGAATTGCCGGAACCCAATGCAATGACACTGGCCACCGTTGGCCTCGATGGTATGCCCGCCGCGCGACTGGTATTGCTCAAAGAAGTGGATGAGCGCGGGTTTGTTTTTTTCACAAACTATCGCAGTCGCAAGGGTCGAGAATTGGCAGCCCATCCCAAGGCCGCCCTTGTGTTTTGGTGGGCAGAACTAGAACGGCAGGTGCGCATTGAGGGCAATGTCGAGCAAATCAGTGCAGCGGAGTCCGATGCCTATTTCCAGAGTCGCCCTCTGGGGCACCGTTGGGGGGCATGGGCATCTCAGCAGAGTGAGATTTTAGAATCCTACGCCGAACTGGAAGCTCGCCTAGCAGAAGTGGAAGCCCGCTACGGTGAACATGTGCCCCGACCAGAGCATTGGGGTGGCTATCGCGTTCTACCCACCCTGATTGAATTTTGGCAAGGACGACCCAATCGCCTCCACGATCGCCTGTGCTATCGTCGCCAAGGAGACCACTGGCAGCGGGTACGCCTCTACCCCTAGGATGGAGATACCTTGCAGAGATTGGCTGAGACGCTGCCATGATGCCCGCTGAACTCATTCCCGCAGATGGATGGCACAATTAACTCATGGCCGGTTAACAGCGACTTTAAGGGTAGTCAAGAGGGGCGATCGCCCAATTCGGTGGGGTCGCACCATCACTTTTACGCAGTCAATCCTGCTCTCCAGTTTGATCGCCACCAGGCGCGAGGGAGGGGTTGAGATATTCCCGCTAGCCCGGCCATTCGCTTTGAGTTGGGGGAGGAGCGAGTGGTACAACTGGCGGCCTTTAACGGCAGTCACCAAATCTATGGCTTTCGCGGTGAAGTCAACAGTGCGCTCTAGTCGGGATTCCAAGCATCCTGTAGATTAAACAGTATGGATGACAATGATTTCCCCCTTCTCGACACCTCAGAAGATGCCCTAGCGGCTCTACCGAGTGAGGAGAGCGATCGCCCCGATCCCGAAGCCATGTTGCCCCTGCTGACCTCCGCTAATGTGACGGAGCGGATGTTGGCGGCGCGCGCCTTTTGTGAATTGCAGGATGAACGCGCCACACCCTATCTCATTCATCTGTTGCAAGAACCCTGTCCCCTGGTTCGTGTCAGTGCTGCCTATGCCCTGGGCCGCAACCCCAGTTTGGCGGCAGTGGATGCCCTCATTCAGCAACTGGAGCGGGACTGGAATGGCTATGTCCGCAAAGGCATTGTTTGGGCGTTGGGCAACTGTGGCGTCCGCTTTCCCTTACCAGAAATTTATCGGCGCACCCTTGATCCTTTGATTCATGCCCTGCAGACCGATATTTCTGCCGTGCGCCTGTGGGCGGCCAGTTCCTTGGGTCAAGTTGCCGAAGCCAGGGAAGAGGCGGCGACGGTTGCGATTCCTGCCCTTGCCTTGGCTCTGGCTCAGGATGCGATCGCGGCGGTGCGCAGCAACTGTGCTTGGGCCTTGGGTCATGCCTGTCGCAAAATCCCTTTCGGGCCTCTGTACACCCAGGCCGTTGATCAACTGATTGCTGCGCTGCAGGACAGTGATATGGGTGTTCAGGAAGATGCCAAAGCAGCCCTCTTGAAGCTGGGGGATGCGCGGGGATTGCAAGCGATCGCAGATTTGCAATCAGAAGCCTTTGGCTAGGGGAGGCGGCAGATGACCAAACCACTGGTGGAGTTGCGGGGTGTCTGCAAAGCTTTCGGTAATAAGCAGGTTCTCAATAATGTAGATTTGGCTATTTATCCCCAAGATGCCCTGGTTATCCTTGGTCCTTCTGGCACTGGCAAGTCAACACTTCTGCGAATTATTGCGGGATTACTTGCCCCCGATAAAGGCGATGTCTATGTGGCAGGTGAACGCCGTCAAGGGTTGCGCCAGGATGGCCTGTGCCGGTTGCGCATGAGCATGGTTTTCCAGCAATCTGCCCTATTTGACTCCCTGACAGTTGCTGAGAATGTTGGCTTTTACTTGTATCAACACACCCGTTTGCCCGAGGCACGAATTCGCGAAATTGTCAGTGAAAAATTAGCGATGGTCGGCCTCGCCGGTGTAGAAGACCTTTACCCAGCCCAGTTGTCTGGGGGAATGCGCAAGCGAGTGAGCTTTGCCCGTGCCATTGTCGCTAATCCAGAGGATCCCGATGACGATCCCTACCTCCTGCTTTACGATGAGCCAACAGCAGGGTTAGATCCCATTGCCTCGACCGTGATTGAGGATTTAATTCGTGATCTACGGGAAAAAACTGGCCATGCCTATGTTGTTGTGACTCACCAAAACAGTACGATTGAACGCACGGGCGATCGCCTAGTTCTCCTCTACCAAGGTCGCATTTGCTGGCAGGGTACCCATGCCGAAGCTCACACGACTGACAATCCCTACCTGCGGCAGTTTCTCAGCGGCGATGTCAATGGCCCGATTCGCATCATTGATCAAGTGGGTACTACTGCTCTATAGAATGCCTTTCCCCTGAGTCTGCCTACAGGAATCTTGGCGAATTCCGAGGATGTATGTCAGGATAGCGATTATTCGCTGCTATTAGAACATTCATATCCATAGAAAACTAATCTTAGGTAAGGGAATAAACTATCGTGGCTCTACACATCGCGTGGCTTGGCAAAAAATCTCCCCCCTGCGGCAATGTCACCTATAGTCGTGAGATTACCAATGGGCTATTGGAGCGGGGTTATCAGGTGAGCTTTCTGCACTTTGCCCAAGGGGATAAACAGGGAGCCGACGGTGACAGTGAAACGCCAGATGTCACGCTCCCTTGTCTCTATAAATCCCAAGTCTATACTCTGCCGTCTCTGCGGGCCAACAAAGTTCTGTTTGAATCCCTCAGGAAACTCAAGCCAGACATTGTCCATGCGTCATTGACCCTCTCCCCCCTCGATTTCTTTCTCCCTGACATTTGCGAAGAGTTGAATATTCCCCTTGTCGCCACATTTCATCCTGCCTACAGCGAAAAGTATCGCACCTTAACAGCGGGCACAGCTTTGATGACTTACCAACTCTATGCCCCCTTTTTAGCCCGCTATGACCGAGTTATTATTTTCTCTCAGTCGCAAAAAGAACTCTTGATGCGTCTTGGGGTAGGTGCTGAAACCCTGCGGGTGATTCCCAACGGGGTGGATACACGCAAATATGCCCCAGGCCCCTCTACGGCCAAAGAGGAGTTTAAGGCACGCTACCTCTATATCTATCAGGGGCGGATGGCGATCGAAAAGAATGTCGAAGCGCTCCTGCGCGCTTGGTGTGCCGCTGATATGCCGCCGGAGTGCAAGCTGCTGATGGTGGGTAGCGGTGTCCTCATGTCTTCATTGATGGCCAACTATGGCCCTGATCAAAATATTCTCTGGCTTGGCTCAATTGTTGATGATCAGCAACGGCTGCAAATTTTACGCGGCTGTGATGTCTTTATTCTCCCCTCCCAAATTGAGGGATTGTCCCTTTCGCTTCTTGAGGCCATGGCCTGTGGTCTGGCCTGCTTGGCCACGGATGTGGGTGCCGATGGTGAAGTTCTTACAGGGGCAGGCATTGTCTTAAATCCTCAGTATGTCAAAACTCAGCTGCAAACGCTCTTGCCCGTTTTTTATCAGCATCCAGAAATGATTCGCCTGCTGGGGGACAAAGCCCGCAAACGGGTGCTTGAGCACTATAGTCTTAATCACAACTTAGATCGCCTAGAGGCCTGTTATCAAGAACTTATGGCATCCTATTCTCTAATGCCCTCTAGAGCAAAGGCGGCAACTTAAGATTGTTTAACTTGATCGGGCAGGCCTTCAAAACGGGCATTGAGACAGCACCACTCCTGTCGTCGCCAGACACTGCCTAGGCTCCAGCCCTGTCGCTCCAATTGCTCTGCGACACGATCTGCTTGATCTAAGAGAATACCGCTAAAGATGCCCCAGCCTTTGGGTTTCACAATGGTTGCCAAGTGGGGCAAAATCTCAAGAATCACCCCTGCCAAAATGTTGCAGACAACGCCATCTACGAATGGCGGCACTTTCTCCCAACTGCCTTGAGCCACGATTAGCTGCGCTGCGGTGAGGCCGTTGAGTTGAGCATTTCTTTGGGTAGCTGTGACTGCCAACTCACAGGTGTCAACTGCATAAACTTTCTCGGCGCCTAAGAGCAGGGCAGCGATCGCCAGAATGCCACTGCCACAGCCAATATCGGCAATCACGGTGGGGGGCAGCGGCTCAAAGGTTTGATCTAACTGCATCTCTAGGGCTTCCAGGCAGAGCTGAGTGGTCTCATGGGTGCCGGTGCCAAAGGCCATGCCGGGGTCTAACTTGATTACCAAGCGGGTGTTGTCTGCAGGGGGGGATTCCCAGGCAGGACAAATGAGTAGGCGATCGCCCACCGGTATCGGATGCCAGTGGACTTGCCAACTATGGGCCCAGTCCTGCTCATTGACCAACTGCCAGTGGAGTTTGGGTGAGAGGTAGCCCTGTGCCACCACATCCTGCTCAATCCAAACCCCCAAAGCAGCGATGTCCAGTAGGGTTACCTGCTGCTGCGGTACATACCCCTGAATCAATACCCGCCCCTGCTGTTGCTGGGTTGCCGTTCCTTGACAGCCAAAGGATTGCAGGCGCCAATAGACCAGCTCTTCCGCCTCAGCTTGACAAGTGACAGTAATTTCCCACCAGCGCTGTACCACAACCGTGCCTACAGATTCACGATATAGGCATCACGAATGCCGGGCACTTTCAGGATTTCCTCCAAGAGGCCTTCGGGGAGTGGATCATCGAGGCTAATCACCATCACTGCATTACCGCGCACCATTTTGCGACCCACCTGCATACTGGCAATGTTGACATTAAAGCTTCCCAACTGGGTGCCAATTTTACCAATGATGCCGGGCATATCGCGGTGCAGCGTCAGCAGCATATAACGGGTGGGCGCCACACTAATGGGAAAATCATCAATACTGGTGATGCGCAACTCACTGTGGGCCAGCACCGCACCAGAGACAGAGCGGGTTCCTGACGGACTTTTGGCAATCAGCGTCAAGGAGCCAGCATAGTCCCGCTGTGATTCATCGCGGGTTTCAACAACGCGAATTCCCCGTTCCTTGGCCTCTAGTCCAGCGTTCACATAGTTTACCCGTTCCCGCAACGCCGGAGAGAGCAAGCCCTTGAGAGCGGCAATTACAATCGGTTGACTGTCATTGGTGGCCAGTTCCCCTTGCAGACGAACTTCTAGAGATTCCACGCGACCGCCGGCCAATTGTCCCACTAAGTTGCCGAGGGTTTCGGCCAACTGCATGTAGGGAGCTAGTTTCTCAAGGACATCGGGACGCAGGCCGGGAATATTTACCGCCGATCGCGCCGGCAGTCCCAAGAGCACATCGCGGATCTGTTCGGCAACATCAATGGCCACATTCACCTGTGCTTCTTCAGTGGAGGCTCCTAGGTGGGGAGTTAAAATTACCTCCATCCCGCAGGTACGCAGGGGAGACTCCGCTTCAAGGGGTTCATTTTCAAACACATCAAGGGCAGCCCCCGCGAGTTTACCAGCTTTAAGCGCCTCCACCAGTGCTGCCTCATCAATAATGCCGCCCCGCGCACAGTTGATAATACGCGCCGTGGGCTTCATCTTGGCAATGGTTTTGGCGTTGATGAGATGGTGGGTTTCTGGAGTTTTCGGCAAGTGCAGCGTGATAAAATCCGACTCCGCAAAAAGCACATCTAGATCTACAAGACGGCAGCCCAGTTGTTCAGCTCGCTCTGTCGAAAGGTAAGGATCATAGGCAAGGAGTTTCATGCCCATGGCACGGGCAACCGTAGCGACATGGGAGCCAATTTTGCCTAATCCAATAATGCCAAGGGTTTTCTTGTAAATTTCTACTCCCGTAAAGCGTTTGCGATCCCATTGACCGGATTTAACCGCCGCATTTGCATCGGGGATATGGCGGGCAAGGGAGAGCATCATTGCCAAGGTGTGCTCCGCCGCCGCAATTGTGTTGCCCTCTGGTGAGTTGACCACCATAATACCTTTGCGGGTAGCAGCGGGCACATCTACGTTATCAACCCCCACCCCAGCACGACCAATAATTTTCAATTGATTGGCTGCTTCAATGACTGCCTTAGTAACCTTGGTTCCCGATCGAATCATTAGGGCATCGTATTCGGGAATGATTTTGATCAGTTCTTCCTCGGAGAGGCCAATTTTGACATCGACTTGTGCTACTTGGGCAAGCAGATCAAGCCCCACCTGTTCAATGGGATCGGAAACCAGAACTTTGGGCATACCTAAACACTATGTATAATGCCAAGATTGCTATAGTATCACATTGTACTTTAGGAAGGACAGAACTTTCGGGAGCGCTCCTTTGCCCAAGGTTTATCTGCCTTGTGTCTGAACTCTTTAGGAGGAGTTTAGGAGGAGCCACCAAAAAATAGGTTAGACAAGAAGAGCACAGCGCCCGCTGCCACTGCAATCTGCACGCCTGTTTCCACCACCTGCTGCCATTGCTCGGCTTCCTTGGCGTTTTCCCTTTCTTTGATAGCCATCAGCAGAAAGAACTGATCCTCATCGCTCAGTTGGCGAATAAACTCTTCAGAAAGAAGTTCCAAGGGCAATTGCTTGAAGTACGCCATCCGTTCGCGAATGTAGCTAAGCGTTTCTGACAAGAGGCCTGATTTTTTGCAAGTTCAGTTTCTGTTTTCACTGAACAAAGGAATTTGTATTGGCGATGACTCACCGTTTTTATAAACAAGCAAGCCAACATTGCCCAAAAACAAAAGCAGGACCATAAAAAGGTCAAAAAGCCAATCAAGCCGCCAATACCGATCATCGCAAGCCCGATCAATCCTAAAATTAAGTTCTCGATGACTTTTCCCATTTTTGGGAAGAATCCAGAGCCTTTAAGTCATCAATCCTCAGCCCATGGGCAGCCAACTTTTGTCGCTGTTGCTTCTCGATCTCCCGAATCGCTTGCTGATACTCTTGCTCAATGCGCGATCGCTCCCTTTCCAAACGACGGGCAACGGCCTCCATGCAAATAGGATCAAAAATTGGCAGTGATTCTTCAACCTCTAGATCCCATCGCTCAGAGTCTGTTTCCTCCACTACTGCCTTATCCGCATGCTCCATGAGATAGGCATAGGCCTCGTTAATTTGCTGGAAGTGCTCTTCAACGATCTGCCGCGCCTTTTTGGGGGTCTCAGGAGGCAGCTTATCAGGGGGGCACTCTTTGCAGAGATGACGATAGGCTTCCTTGATCTCCGCCTTAGAAGCCCTCGGCAGTAAGCCAAGAATCTAGCGGGTCATGGTTTGCGGGGGATTTTAAGGAAAGAGTCCGTTTCAATTTCAGTTAAATTCTCATCGCTGAGACTCCCTGCCCAGGAAAAGTTCAAACAACTTTTGGCACCGCTGATAGGGTGGGTGATTTCCACCTGAGTGACGTTATTTGTTTGAATGGGCGGAGTCCTCATCTCCTGTTGAAAGCTCAGGCGATCGCTAGCCGATGCAATATGATCTGCGGTGATGCCACCGTGCTTATTCCACCAATCTTGCAACTCTTGGGTATGCTTTTTTAAGCAAGACACCCGTTCCCATGCACCCTTGCTACTTTTATTGCGGTACAACGCCTTCAGATAGGGATCGTGGAGCAGGGCAAAGAGCTTGCGTTCGTAGTACATGGGTGTGTTTCCTATAACAATTGACTCCACTGCGAATAGCTGACCGAACACCGTGTGCCTTGGGCGATCGCAGCAAATACTTTTTGAAAACAGCCTTAGTAGAGGTTGAGTGATGGTTCTCCCTCCCGTCAGAGAGCTGGTCACAGTCTCGGTTATCTGCGATAGTATAAATTGTGGTTCCCGACAAAATGCTTCAGTTTTAAGGCAAGCAATCACCGTGTTGGGAGCTAGTTATCAATTGACCTCAATGCTAAAAAAATTGTTATCACAAGCGATCGCCGGCTTCAAGAATTTTTTCTAGTTCGTCAGCAACTTCTAAAACAATCCGAATACTGGTATAAAGAGCTTCGGCTTCACAATCGGCCGCTACTTTGGTACAAAAAACAGCAATGTATTTATTGTCAGCAAGGGGGCGCAATTCCCAAGCACCAATTTTCTTGGTCGCATTTTCAATCAACAGGTAATTGGCGATTTCTCGATCCAAATGGCCGTCGGAAATGTAACCAATTGACCAGACATCGCGAATTTCATAGCGGCCGAGTTGCTGTGTTTGCGAGTCAATAAAGGCTTGCTGCGATCGCCCATTGCTCAGTTCAAACACAACACGGTAATCGCCGTCTTCATCCACTTGGTAGCGAATCCCCAATTGATCCAAAAGGCGACCAACACGGACATCTGCTTGAACTCGGCGCTGACCAAACATAACCCCAAACTCCCAGTTACCAGTGTAATTTGAATCACAAGCTATCGTATCGGATTCTTATGCTCACAGCGATGGTTTCACGAATGTTCATATAAGCAACAGGGGCGGGAGCATGGTATCGTGACTAGATAGCTAAACTGAAAATTCTCAACCTACGCGGGGTTGCCCGCCGACTCAACTCAATAAACAAGGATGTCATGCTATCAAAGGGCTTTGAGGTGGAACTCTATACGGGTAAACCCACCGGCGAGATTGTGGGGCTGTCGGATCGAATTGTGAAAGATTTGGCCGGCTTTGTGCGGGAACCGGATACCCGCAATGTCGAATTCACCACGCCCCCTGTGTATCTTTATGATCAAGCCCTGTGTGACTTGCTGCGTCCTCGCTTTCGACTGCGAGCCTACCTGAAATCTTTAGGGGATTTAACCCTTGTTCCCGGCAGTACCCTGAGTCTTGGAGATAGCCGGCACTTTTATCGCTCT
Source organism: uncultured Thermosynechococcus sp. (assembly GCF_937958135.1). NCBI lineage: Bacteria > Bacillati > Cyanobacteriota > Cyanophyceae > Acaryochloridales > Thermosynechococcaceae > Thermosynechococcus > uncultured Thermosynechococcus sp. Next base: position 17,933 of record NZ_CALGOG010000032.1, read on the forward strand.
GACCCCCAGAACCCCTACCACACCTACATTGAGCAAACCTATGGCACGCGGGTGGTGACCGCCAGTGTCCACATCAACATTGGCCTGCGGCATCCAGAGGATTTAATCCGTGCCTGTCGGCTGGTGCGCATGGAGGCAGCGCTATTTCTGGCACTGAGTGCATCTTCGCCATTTCTCGATGGCAAGGTGACGGGCTATCACTCCACCCGCTGGGCAATCTTTCCCAAGACACCGCCCCAGGTGCCCCTTTTTACCAGCCATACCCACTTTATTGAATGGACAGAGGCCCAGCTTCAACTGGGCACAATGCAAAATGTACGGCATCTGTGGAGTTCTGTGCGTCCCAATGGCGATCGCCGGCCCTACGATCTCAACCGCCTTGAACTGCGGATTTGTGATTTAGTGACGGATCCCATTGCCCTCCTAGCGATTACCGCTCTCCTTGAAGCGCGACTCCTGCAAATGCTGGACACCCCTGACCTTGATCCCCTGCGCTGGGGCGACGAGGAAACGCTAGCACAACTTGCAGACGAAAATGAGCAGCGTGCTGCCCAAAATAGCCTAGAAGCCGTGTTAACCCACTGGCGCGATCGCCGGCAACTGACGGCAGCCGCTTGGATAGCGGAACTCTATGAAGAGGTTTGGCCAATTGCCAAAGCCCAAGGATTTAGCTGTTTTCTGGCACCCGTTAAGAAACTCCTGCGCCAGGGGAATACGGCCCAACAATGGCTGGCGCAATACGCAGCCGGCCACTCCATCCCGGAGATTATGGCTGCCGCCGTACAGGAAATGGCCGCTAGCGAACAGGAATTTGCGGATCAACTCTGTCAACCGCTGGCGGCAGTACGGGGCTGAGCATGGCGCATTTGTTCATTAGTACAGGGGAAGTTTCCGGGGATTTGCAGGGTGCCCTGCTGGTGAAAGCACTCTATCGCTTGGCGGCAGAACGGGGGATTCCCCTAGAAATTTCTGCCCTTGGGGGCGATCGCATGGCCGCGGCGGGCGCGAAGTTGCTCTTTAACACGGGGAGCATCGGCTCTGTGGGACTACTGGAAGCCCTCCCCCTCATCCAGCCCACGATTGCCCTGCAACTCAAGGCACGCCGCTATTTACGACAGCACCCGCCCGATTTGGTGGTTTTGATTGACTACATTGGCGGCAATGTGGCCATGGGACGATTTATTCGCCAGCACTTTTCTGTGCCGATGGTTTACTATATTGCCCCCCAAGAGTGGGTCTGGTCCCACAGTCTCAAGACGACTCGCCAAATTGTTGCCCTCAGCGATCGCCTGATTGCCATTTTTCCTGAAGAAGCCGCCTATTATCGCCGTCATGGTGCCAATGTGGTTTGGGTGGGGCATCCCCTTTTGGATCGGATTGCGGCAGCTCCCAGTCGGGAAGCGGCACGTCAAAGTTTGGGCATTGCAGCCGATGAGCTGGCGATCGCCCTTTTGCCCCTCTCTCGGAAGCAGGAAATCAAATCCCTTTTACCCCTGATTTTAGGGGCTGCCACGAATATTGCCCAAGTCTATCCCCACGCCCGGTTTTGGTTGCCCCTGTCGCTACAGCAGTATCGCCCAGCCATTGAAGCGGTTCTCAAGCAGTATCCAATTCAGGTCACCCTTACGGAAGACTCCCTACCGGTCCTTGCAGCGGCAGATCTGGCGATCGCCAAATCCGGCACCGTGAATCTAGAAACGGCGCTTTTGAATGTGCCCCAGGTGGTGATCTACCGCGTCCATCCCCTGAGTTTGTGGCTTTATCAACGCTTCTTAAAATTTAATCTCCAATTTGTATCCCCCCCCAATTTGCTTGTAAATAGAGAAATTGTCCCTGAACTGCTCCAAGGCCAAGCCACCGTTGCCAACATTACTGCTGTTGCCCTTGATCTGCTGAATCATCCAGAAAAACGCTTAGCCATGCAGGCAGGCTATGGGGAAATGCGAGCTGCCATGGGCACCCCCGGTGTGGTCGATCGCGCCGCCACAGAGATTCTAAATCTGCTCGACCACAAAAAATGTGCAGGATCAGTGCCCCGCCACGAGTGAGTCAACCAACTGGCTTCAGGGTTAGGGAGAAAATACCTTACGGTTGAGGTTTCATGGGGCGATAGCCCTGACGGCGCTGCTGCATCTGGGTGGCGAGGGCTTGCCGTTGTTGTGGTGTGAGAATGCCGCGCATGGCCAGCATGCTTTCAAAGCGGAGGGAGGCGAGTTGGTTTTCCAGTTGGCGCACCTGTTGGTGTTTGCTGCGGATTTGATCCTCAGAGGCGTTGCTACCCATCATCTGCCGCAGTTCTTCCTTGGCGGTGCGCAGTTGGTTGCGGGTTTGTTCTATTTGAGGATGATATTGTTGCCGCACGGTTTGCAAACGTTGCCGTTGCTCTGGGGTGAGGTTGAGGTTCTCCAGATTCGCTCCCCAGCGAGGCCCGCCATAACCGGGGTCAGCTAAAGTTGGGGTGGCGATCGCCACCAAGGGGCTAAGGGCGCTGCATACCAAAAGTGCTGCAAGGGGTTTTTTCAACATAGCTGTGTTCTCCTTTATTAAAAGTTGGAATGATGGATTACTCGAAAAGAGAGGGGTCGGCATCGTGGAACATCGCTTGCCAATTGGTCGTGATAAAGGTTTCCACTGCGTCTGGGGGAGTTTGTTGTGCCACTTGAGTTGCGGGCTTAAGGAACCCCACAGCGGTGGCGATCGCGCCGGCTCCCAAAAGGGAGAGAACCTGCCAGCGGCGCTGACTCAGTTGATGTTGAGCCAAAGCGGCTTGGACAATACGCTGTTCCAGATGGGGATGGGGGGGCGGTGGCGTTCCCCCATAGGTCTGCAAAAACTTCACCAAAGTTGTATCCTCCGCAGGGGGGGGTTCACGTTTCATAGGCTGACTCCGGCTTCAGTAAAGTAAGTCCGCAATGTGCTGCGGGCACGAAAGAGACGGGATTTCACCGTACCCACAGGAATCCGCAGAATTTCAGCAATTTCCTTTTGGGGCAAGCCTTGGAGATCATGCATGACCAAAACACTGCGATATTCTAGGGGCAATGTGGCTAAACCCCGCTGCACCAAATCCTCGTAGTGCAATTGCCGCACATCTAGTCCAGGGGTAAGTGGCTCATGTTGATACAGGTATTGCTGATGTCGCGCTTTGCGCGTTGCCCATTGACGGCGATAGTCGCAAGCCACGTTCCAGGCAATCCGATAGAGCCATGTGGAAAACTTTGCCTCATGTTTGAGACCCTTGAGTCCTTTCCATGCCCGCAGGAAAACCTCTTGCACTAAATCATCAAGGGCAACGGCACCACACAACTGAAATAGGAGCGATCGCACCCGTTGCTGATGTCGTTGATATAGCTCCCGAAACCCCTGCGGATGCCCGGAAAGGCACTGCTCAATCATCCGCCGATCGGGATCGTTGACTTGAGATCGGGTCACGATAGCCGTTGGGGCTATTGCCGTTGATAGAGGTAAGGAGACACTCATGCGAGGCATCACTCCATCGATGTAATCGTCTGTTTAGACTGGCCCAGAACCACAGAGGTTCAAGACCGTTGGCAGCACAGTTCGCTAGAATTTGGGAAATAATTGCGGCTCTAGGCTGGACTATACTAAACGTCGGATGCGCTAGCAGGGAACTGATCGTGAATATCGCTGAAGTTTTTAACCGTGGTGGCTTGGCCATGTGGCCACTACTAATTCTCTCGATCTTGACCTTAGGCACCATTTTTGAGCGGCTTTGGTTTTGGAGCATTGTTCTCCGAGGAGAAACAAAACTGGCCGAGCAGATTCTGGATGCCGCTCGCCGCAATTGGCAAGAGGCCATCGAATTAGCAGCAAATGCCTGTGATCAACCGATCGGTCGCTTCCTTTATACCCCTTTGCAATTGATTGATACAAACCCAGAAATCTTTCGCCTTGCCCTAGAAGCCGCTGCCGATGAAGAACTGAGTGCTATGCGACGGGGAGAAAAGGTATTGGAGGCAACAATTACCATGGCGCCGCTGTTGGGTTTGCTAGGAACGGTATTAGGTCTGATTAATGCCCTCAGTTCCATTCGCTTGGGAGACATTGGCACACCAGCAACGATAGGTGTGGGTCTAGGGATTAGTGAAGCCTTAATCAGTACTGCCTTTGGTTTGGTGGTGGCAATTATTGCTCTTGCCTTTCAGCGGCTCTTTCAAGCCTTTCTCTTGCAGCAGGCACAAATTTTTCGTCGCACGGGCAATGAATTAGAACTCACCTATCGCCAAGCATGGCTAGAGCAGCAACTCAAAGGGGAACCTGAAAAAACTTTCTTCTAACTCAGGCTCTATGTTTCCTCCTTTGACGTTCTGAACTTGAAAATCTTAGGGCTTGGGGAACCAAAATCGTTATAATCGCTGTTGAGATTTGATTGGCGAGGCATCATGCGCGTTTACGTGTTGCTCTACAACCCAGGGACTGAAAATGAGGGCATTCATTCTCTCCAGCTGGGCGATCGCAACCTGATTCTCATGTTTGAAAGTGAAGACGATGCCAGTCGCTATGCCATGCTCCTAGAGGCCCAGGATTTTCATCCCCCCAGCGTTGTCCCCATTGATGCCAAGGAAATCGAAGAATTTTGCGAATCCTCAGGCTACACCTGTCACTTGGTTCCCGAAGGATTTGTGCCGACCAACGATGCGGAGCGTCTCTTTTTGGCGCCCCCAGAGCGCAATGTCGAAGAAACAGACTGGGAACGGGAAAATCGTGTTCCCCCCGCTGCCGAGAGTGAGTTTTCCGAAAGTGAACTGAATCAGTTGCGCCAGCAACTTGAAAAGCTGCTGTAGATGGTGCGGGTCTGTGCTTGTCTGATTGTCAAAAATGAGGCAGCTCATTTAGCCCGCTGTCTGAGCAGTGTTCAGCCTTGGGTAGATGAAATCGTTGTGGTTGATACGGGGTCAACGGATGAGACGATCGCGATCGCCCGCCAGTTCAAAGCGCGCATTTTTCATTTCCCTTGGCAGGATGATTTTGCCGCCGCCCGCAATTACTCCCTAGAACAGGCTACGGGTGAGTGGATTTTGGTCATTGATGCCGATGAAGTGCTGGTGACGTTGCAGGAGCCGCCTGTGCCCCTAGGGCAACAGCTAGAGGGCAAGACTTTCACTGCCTACCAACTCCTACGGCGGGAAATCGGCACAGGGCAACAATTTTCTGACTTTGCCATTGTGCGACTTTTTCGCAACCTGCCCACACTGCGCTATCGGGGACGCTTCCATGAGCAGTTGGTGTCCACGGCAGGAGAACCACTGACCATTGGTTTTCTGGAAACCCTGCGCATTGATCACTACGGCTATCAGCCCGCACAAATTCAAGCCAAGATACGCGATCGCAACATCCCGATTTTGGAGCGCATTCGCGCCAGTGAAGGTCTGCCTTTGCATCTCCTTTTTGCCTTGGCGGATATGTACCACGCGGTGAATAACCCCACGGCGGCTGAGGAGTGCTACCAAGAACTTTTTGAGCGACTCTTGCCCCACCTTCTCACCGGCCAACTGCCGGAGAATGCCCCCGGAGCACTGCCAGAAATTCTCCATCAACTGGGGCGGCGCTTACTCGCGGAGGGAGATCACGAAACCTTGCAACTCCTGTGTCAGCAAAGTTTAGTCTGGTTTCCCACCTATCCTCCCCTCAATGATTTGGCGGGGTGTTGGCTTATGGCTTTGGGATTGCCATTGGGGGCAACGGCCTACTTTGAGTACTGCCTCGAGCTGGGGCGCACCGATGGCTATAGCAAACAGATGATTTTTCCCTTGGGCTATGTGCGGGAGATTGCAGCGGAACGACTAGGACGTGCCTATGAGGCCTTGGGCGATCGCGAGCGGGCAGCAGCCGCCTTTGCCCAAGCAACCGCTTTTCGCCAAGAAAAGGGGAATCACAAAGAAAAAAACGCCGCTGTTACCAACGGCACCACAGTTTAGGTTTCGGTGATCCAATCTTCGGCAAATTGCTGCCACTCCTCTTCCAATAGACTGATGAGGTTCCCGTTGCCTTGGCTGCCAGCCACCTGAAGCCGCCGCTCAAGCGTTTTAGGAATGGCACGGCAATGGCCTTCGGCCGAGGAGTCGCGCTTGTGCTGGGGAAGCCCAGCGGTTGCAGCAACTGGAACGCCGTTGTTTGGTAGGTAACTCTCCGCCGGCAGAGGACATGATTGGGCCGAGGAACAGGTTGAGCCGCTTTGTGGCCTATCCCTTGGGCGCCCCGATAGAGACCCTGGCTGCCCGATTCCACAAGGGAAATGGGCTGGTCAGAGGTTTTGTATTTAACCCCGCGATAAATGAGCTGCATAATTACATAAATTAAATTAAATCAAGACCCCTAGGTGAATACTATTGACTCGCCAACAAGTCGTAGGTGGTACGATTTTTCGGTATTCATTGGAGAGAAGCCGGTTTTTTAATCAATCTTTAGCCCTTCGACAGTCTTCCTATGAACTTGTCGTTACTTCCCCCCAATGCCAATCAACTTGTGCAAACCCTCCGCCCCGGCCAAAAGGAAATTAGCCAATGGGAGGGGGGTCTTTTGGCGGTGTCGGCAGTGCCCGGCGCGGGCAAATCCCATGGTATGGCTGTGGGAGCGGCGATCGCCATTGCCCGCGAAAAGCTCCATCAACAGCGGCAACTGTTGGTGGTGACCTACAGTCGTTCGGCTGCTGCCAATATCAAGGCACGGATTCGCAAGTATTTGCGTCAGATGGGGTTACCCCGCAATGGCTTTAGTGTGCAGACACTCCACAGTTTGGCATTAAAAATTGCCACCAGTCATCCCATGGTAGCTCTGCGCTGGAATGGTGAAAATTTAATCAGTGAGCATGAACAGCAACGCCTGTGTGCTGCCTGTGTCAAGGAATGGGCGCGATCTCACCCCCAGCTCCTAGAACAGCTGATTCAAGGCTGCGACACCAGCCCGCTGAGTGATGTGGAACACGATGGCCGCAGAAGTGCTCTTTTAACCGACATCTTGGTGAAGTTGGCACAAACAGTGATTCGCAGTGCCCGCAGTATGGCGTTGACGCCCAATGATCTGCGGCAGTTGTCTCAGGAGCTTCGCGCCCAAAATCCTGCAGAACCTGAACCCTACCCTTTCCTAGAGATTGGCGCTGACCTTTTGGAACTGTACCAGCACCATCTGGCTCAGCGGGGGCAAATTGACTACGATGAAATGATTCTGGCAGCGGTGCAACTCCTAGAGGGCGATCGCCAGTGCCGCGAAGAATGGCAGCAGCGGGTGTATGCCGTCTTTGAGGATGAAGCTCAAGACTCGACCCCCTTGCAATCGCGCTTACTGCAACTTCTAGCCGAGGACAGCACCACAGGACAAGTCAATTTTGTACGGGTAGGGGATCCCAATCAAGCCATTAACTCCACGTTTACAGCGGCAGACCCGCTCTTTTTTAATGAATTCTGTGACAAGTGTGCCCAAAAGCAGGCCTTCTACACCATGACCCAAGCGGGGCGATCCACCCCCCTGGTAATTAGAGCGGCCAACTTTTTGGTGCGATGGGGCAATCATATCCTCAAACACCAAGAACTTCCCTTTCGTAACCAAGCAATTCAGGTCGTCTCCCCCACCGATCCGCAGCCGGGGGCAAACCCAGACCCTTGGGGAAAGGGCGTAGAAGTTGCCCGACCGGCAACCGTTTTTGAGACCGTCAGAGAGCTGGCAGCCCGCATTTCCCAAGTATTGGCAGACCATCCTGAGGCCTCAATCGCCGTGCTGGTGCGCATCAACCGCCAAGGAGAATTCATTGCAGATCTATTGCGATCGCCCTCTAGCTTCAACATTGATACTGACCTTGCCGCTCAAGGAATTCCCATTCTCGATGTGTCGGGCATCGAACGGCGATCGCAAGTCCCCAAGGAATTGCTGGACATTCTTTATTTTCTCCACTGTCCCTATTCTCCCGAAGCCGTCAAAGCTGCCCTCACTGTGCTGCAGGAGCGCAAACGTATTCCACCCCAAAATTTGGATCGCTTGGCCGCCCAACCGGAGGTGTTTCTCTACCCCGGTCCTTTAGACCCCCCTGCCGAGGAGCCGGTGCTCAAGGCACGGCACTACTGTCAACGTCTCCTCAAAGCCCGCCTAGAGCTGTCGCTATTTCCCTTGATCACGTACTGCGCTCAAGAGTTGAACTACGATGCTGCTGAATTGGCCACCACCGATCGCCTGATCTGCCACTTGGCACAGCAGGAACCGACGCAACTGTGGGAACGGATTCATCCCCATTGGCAGGAGTTGGTGGCAGCGGATCGCTTTGACGCTGTTGAGATGGAGGATCTCCATAGCCGCCTGGTGCGATCGGGGCAGGTGACGATTATGACGATGCATCGTGCCAAGGGGCTGGACTGGGATGCTGTGTTTATCCCCTTTTTGGAAGCAAGAACTCTCCCCGGTGAGAGTTGGGTGGCTGCCAATGCCAAGTTCCTTAACCCGGAGGTAGATTTTACGGAGGTAGTGCGATGGCAACTGCGTGCCTATGGCCATCAGAAACAACTTCCTGACTGGCGAACCGCCTATCAAAAAGCCAAAGAAGCCAAAACTGCCGAGGAATACCGCCTGCTCTATGTGGCCATGACCCGTGCCAAGCGTTTCCTGTGGCTCGCTGCCGCCCACCAAGCCCCTTTTAACTGGCAGAGCTTTGACTGGCGAGGGTTCTCTCAACTCCAAGAGAGTGACCCCTGTCCTTTTCTACCCTGTCTGGAGCAAAAGTTAAAAAAACATGCAGAGGTTACTCCCGGCGATCGCTAAGACTCTCGCGCCCCGGTAAGCGTTCCATGGCTGCTAAGACCGCCCGTTCCGCCGCCAGAATATCCCGTTCGGCCCCGCCCAAAAAGAGGCGGCCAAAGCTGCCCACCGCTGAAATCTGCAAGATATTAATGAGTGCTGCTTTTTCAGCTTCATTGGCAGCCAGGGCGGCATAGGCTGCGGGTTCAACTTCAAACACATAGAGGGTTTGCCCCGCCAAAATCATATTGCCCCGCCGCGAGCGGTTAATGAGTTGAGTATGGTGGGCATCAATGTTGCGAATCACCTGACTGGAAATCACCCGGGGTCGCAAGCAATCCTGTACCCGAGCGCCAATGGCATCTAAAATCGCTTGTCCTGCGGCTCGCACCTCCCCCTGATTGCCCGAATGCACCTCCAACAGCCCATAGAGTCGCTCAATAAACAAGACCCCCGGCCGCACCACCGCAGACTTCAGGGCAATGTCCAAAAGGCGATTCACATCAATGCCCGGTGAAATCTCCACCCAAAGGGAGCAGTCTCCCGGTAGAGGCAAAAATCCCTGCGCCACCGTGCCCAAGTAGGCCGCGTGTTGCGGTTGGATGGAGTCAAGATAGACATAACTGCGCAGATCAACGCCCAAGGTGGTGGATTCCTAACGCACCAGTACCCATAATCGCCGAAAATGCCCTAGGACAATAGTTGCCGAAGGCGCGGATCCGTAAAATCCTCGATGCAGACTTCTGCTCCTGCGTCTTGCAGCGCCGCCTCCGATTGCGTTGTCATGACCCCCCAGCAAAGCATCCCTGCCCGCACCGCCGCCAGCACCCCTGCCACCGCATCCTCGAAGACCAGACAGTGCTGCGGCAACACCTGCAATCGCTCCGCCACTAGGAGATAGCATTCAGGATCCGGCTTGCCCCGTTGCACATCCTGCTCCATCACCACCGCATCGAAAAAGCCCCCCACCCCCTCGCAGGAGAGCACCAACTCCACATTGGCAGCGCAGGCAGAGGTGCCTAGACCCAAGCGATAGCCTTTCTCCTTGGCGCTTTTCAGAAAGGACAACAGCCCCGGCAACAGTTCCAAATGGGGTGCCAGTAGCTCCCGAAAAACGGCCTCTTTGCCTGCACCCCAACGTTCTACTTCCGCTTCAGTCACCGCTCGCCCAAGGAGTTCAGGGAGAAGTTCGGCATTGCGCTTACCCCCCATTTGCCGCAGATGCTCAAGGTTAATCTGCTGCCGCAGTTCAGGGGTGCGCTCCACATAGAGGCGCCAAGCTTCAAGGTGATAGGGCATGGTGTGGCAAAGTACGCCGTCCATATCAAAAATGAGGGCGCGCTGGGAGGGGTCAACGGCAAGGAAATCCGATAAACTAGCCATTGGGGAAATTTTTAGGCATCAGCAAATGTAGTCTATCGCCTTTTGTCCTCAAGCGGCTGATCCATTGATCAATGGAATTTTGCCACAGGCTAGCCCGCAAAATCTCAATCAAAATACGGGCAACCGCACCTGCAAAAAAATGAGTCAACATTTACAGTGATAGTAAGTTGGCATACAAAAACACGCCAAAGTGGACGTGTTAAGATGAGTGTTACCAGCACGCAGGAGCCATTAGGGGAAGGGTCATGTTTGAACGGTTTACAGAAAAAGCCATTAAAGTCATCATGCTGGCACAGGAAGAGGCACGCCGCCTCGGCCACAACTTTGTCGGTACCGAACAAATTCTCCTCGGACTCATTGGTGAAGGTACCGGTGTGGCAGCAAAGGTTCTACGTTCCATGGGTGTGAACCTCAAAGACGCCCGCATTGAAGTGGAAAAAATTATTGGCCGTGGGTCTGGTTTTGTTGCGGTGGAGATTCCCTTTACCCCCCGCGCCAAGCGAGTGTTGGAACTCTCCCTTGAAGAAGCCCGTCAGTTGGGGCACAACTACATTGGCACTGAGCACCTCCTGTTGGGTCTGATTCGCGAAGGCGAAGGGGTAGCAGCACGGGTTCTTGAAAATCTCGGCGTTGATCTTTCCAAGGTGCGCACCCAAGTCATTCGCATGCTGGGTGAAACCGCAGAAGTAACGGCCGGTGCTAGCCAAGGACGTACCAAAACGCCAACGCTGGACGAGTTTGGGGTCAACCTTACCCAAATGGCGATCGAAGGCAAATTAGATCCTGTTGTGGGTCGGCAAAAAGAAATTGAGCGGGTGATTCAAATCCTTGGTCGCCGCACCAAAAATAACCCCGTGCTGATTGGTGAACCGGGGGTGGGTAAAACCGCCATTGCCGAAGGCTTAGCACAGCGCATTGCCAATAAAGATGTCCCCGACATTCTTGAAGACAAACGGGTAGTTACCCTCGATATTGGTCTGTTGGTGGCAGGCACCAAGTACCGCGGTGAGTTTGAAGAGCGGTTGAAGAAGATCATGGATGAGATCCGCCAAGCGGGGAACGTGATCTTGGTGATTGATGAGGTGCACACGCTGATTGGCGCTGGGGCTGCCGAAGGCGCCATTGATGCCGCCAATATCCTCAAACCCGCCTTGGCGCGCGGTGAGTTGCAGTGCATTGGCGCCACCACACTGGATGAGTACCGCAAACACATTGAGCGGGATGCTGCTTTGGAGCGGCGCTTCCAGCCGGTAATGGTGGGCGAACCCTCCGTGGAGGAAACCATTGAAATTCTCTATGGCCTGCGGGAACGTTACGAGAAGCACCACAAGCTGAAAATTTCCGATGAAGCCCTCGAAGCAGCAGCGAAGCTGTCCGACCGCTACATTAGCGATCGCTATCTGCCCGACAAGGCGATTGACCTCATTGACGAAGCTGGCTCACGGGTGCGCCTGATTAACTCGCAATTGCCCCCTGCGGCTAAGGAACTGGATCGCGAACTGCGGCAAGTGCTTAAGGAAAAAGATGATGCCGTGCGCGCCCAAAACTTTGACAAAGCCGGTGAATTGCGCGATCGCGAAATGGAACTGAAAGCGCAAATCCGCGCTATTGCGCAGCAGAAAAAAGCGGAACTGGCGAGCGGTGAGGAAGAAACTCCCGTGGTTACCGAAGAGGACATTGCCCACATTGTTGCCTCTTGGACGGGGGTACCCGTCAGCAAGCTCACCGAAAGCGAGTCGGAAAAACTGCTGCACATGGAGGAGACCCTGCACCAACGGGTCATTGGCCAAGATGAAGCGGTGAAAGCCATCTCCCGTGCCATTCGCCGTGCCCGTGTGGGTCTAAAAAACCCCAACCGTCCCATTGCTAGCTTTATCTTCTCTGGGCCGACGGGTGTGGGTAAAACCGAGCTAGCGAAAGCCTTGGCCGCCTACTTCTTTGGCTCCGAAGAGGCAATGGTTCGCCTAGACATGTCCGAATACATGGAGCGGCATACGGTCTCCAAGCTCATTGGCTCGCCCCCCGGCTATGTCGGCTACAACGAGGGCGGTCAACTTACCGAGGCTGTGCGACGCCGTCCCTACACGGTGGTGCTCTTTGACGAAATTGAGAAAGCCCACCCCGATGTCTTTAACCTCCTGCTGCAAATCCTTGAAGATGGTCGCCTCACCGACTCTAAAGGGCGCACCGTGGACTTCAAGAATACGCTCTTGATCATGACCTCCAATATTGGCTCGAAGGTGATCGAGAAAGGGGCGGCCGGCCTTGGCTTTGAGTTTGGCACGGAGAATGCTGCCGAATCACAATACAACCGCATTCGCTCCTTGGTGAATGAGGAACTGAAGCAGTACTTCCGCCCTGAATTCCTCAATCGCTTGGATGAGATCATTGTCTTCCGTCAATTGACGAAGGACGAGGTCAAGCAAATTGCCGACATCCTCCTCAAGGAAGTATTCTCACGCCTCACTGAAAAAGGCATTACCTTAGAAGTGACCGAGCGCTTCAAAGATCGGCTCATTGAGGAGGGCTATAACCCCAGCTATGGGGCACGGCCGCTGCGGCGGGCAATTATGCGCCTCCTAGAGGACACCTTGGCGGAAGAAATGCTCTCCGGCCGCATTCGCGAAGGGGATACTGCCCTCATTGATGTGGACGAGTCGGGTCAAGTGAAGATCCAAGCTCAACCGCGACGTGAGCTATTGCCCCAGGCGGTTGAGTAGGGTATTGGCTGTCTATGCCCGACACACCGGCAGAGGTTTAGGGGGAATCTTTCAACTCCCAAGCCCTTGATCATGACCCGCTGGGCGGCAAGCCTCGCCCTACCGCTGCGCAGGAGCCGGCTAACAGGGCAGGGAGGATGTCAAGCCTATGGCCTCTGCCTGTATAACCCTCTGGTTTTGTCGCCACGCGTGGCTCTATCGCTGTTATCTCCCTAACTAGCAGGTGGAAAAAGTACTGGAGTGCCGCTATCCCATTTATGGCGTAGTGGTGGATGGTGCCATTTATGCAGCCTGTCAAAAATCCAGTTACATCCACTGTGTTGATGAGACGGGTCGAGAGCAGTGTTGCCTCAGTGTCCCCTACATTGGGTGTGAAAATTTAGCCGTGCATACTCCCTTTATGCACGCCAAGACTCATGAGCGGAGCATTCACACCACGCATTATCGCGATCGCGGGCTACGCCTTGGAGATTTAGCCCTCAATCATGTACGCTTTACAATTCGTGGTAACTATCCCCACTTACCTAAACGGTTCTAAGACAGGAGCGATCGCAGTACTCCCAAAGGAGCAGGTTGCCAGTCGCCGCGCCAATCCAGGAGTTGAACTAACACCAAATAACCCATGCCGAGTAACAGGGAAATTGCACCGGTGACGATTGCCACCCATTTCCCCGATGACCGTTGAGACATCCTGAACCTCCTATTCATTCTTAAGTCGCAATACCGCCATAAAGGCCTCTTGGGGCACATCCACGCGCCCAATTGCTTTCATCCGCTTTTTACCGGCCTTTTGTTTTTCTAGGAGCTTGCGTTTGCGGGTGACATCACCGCCATAGCACTTGGCCAAGACATCCTTACGCAAAGCAGGAATACTTTCACTGGCAATCACGCGGGAGCCAATGGCGGCTTGAATGGGAATTTTGAACTGGTGGCGTGGGATCAGATCCTTGAGTTTGCTGACAAGAGCACGGCCCACATAGTAGGCCTTATCGCGGTGCACAATGGTCGCCAAGGAATCCACCGGGTCATTGTTGATGAGGATATCCAACTTGACCAGATCGTTGGGACGGTAGCCAATCAGGTGGTATTCCATACTGGCATAGCCCCGCGATCGCGACTTCATTTCGTCGAAGAAGTCGGTAACAATTTCTGCCAAGGGCATTTCATAGACCAACGTGGTGCGCCCTTGGGTCAGGTAGCGCATATCCTTAAAGATGCCCCGCCGTGACTGTGCCAATTCCATGAGCGTGCCCACATAGGTTTCGGGGGTAATCATTTCCAGTTGAACGTAGGGTTCCTCAATTTTTTCGCGGTATTGGGGTTCCGGCAACAGGCTGGGGTTATCAATGGTTAGGACTTCCCCTTTGGTAGTGGTGACGCGATAGACCACCGAAGGGGCGGTAATGATTAAGTCTAGATTGTATTCCCGCTCCAGCCGCTCTTGGATAATTTCCATGTGCAGCAGCCCCAAAAAACCACAGCGAAAGCCAAAGCCCATGGCACTGGAGGTTTCCGGTTCGTAGTGGAGGGAAGCATCGTTGAGCTTCAATTTTTCAAGGGCTTCCCGCAGATCCTCAAACTGGTCTGCATCGGTGGGAAAGAGACCACAAAAGACCATTGGTTTGGCCTCAGTGTAACCCGGCAGAGGCTCTTTGGCCGGGTTTTGGGCCAATGTAATCGTGTCGCCAACACGGGCATCGCCAACGGCTTTAATGGCGGCGGCTAGGTAGCCCACTTCCCCAGCATGGAGACTGTCCACAGGTTTTTGATCGGGGGCAAGAACACCTAGTTCGTCAATTTCGTACTCTTTGCCGGAGGCCATCAAGCGAATGCGATCGCCCTTGCGCACTACCCCATCCATGACCCGAAAATAAACAATTACACCGCGGTAGGCATCGTAGTAGCTATCAAAAATCAAGGCCCGCAGGGGTTGATCCACCGTATCGCGGGGGGGTGGCACCAAATGGACAATGGATTCCAGAATCTCCTCAATGCCAATTCCCTCCTTGGCGGAAGCGAGAACCGCTTGGGAACAGTCGAGACCAATAATCTCTTCAATTTCGGCTTTTACGCGCTCCGGCTCGGCACCGGGCAGATCAATCTTGTTGAGGACAGGAATAATCTCTAAATTGTGCTCCAACGCCAGATAGACATTGGCCAGCGTTTGTGCTTCTACCCCTTGGGAGGCATCCACGACAAGGAGTGCTCCTTCGCAGGCGGCCAGCGATCGCGACACCTCATAGGAAAAATCCACGTGGCCGGGGGTGTCAATCAGGTTCAAAATATACGTTTCGCCATCGCGACTGGTGTAGGTCATGCGGGCGGCCTGTAGCTTAATCGTAATTCCCCGCTCCCGTTCCAGTTCCATATTGTCGAGAAACTGTTCCTTCATTTCACGGGGATCCACCGTGCCCGTAAATTGCAGTAGGCGATCGGCAAGGGTGGATTTGCCGTGATCAATGTGGGCAATAATCGAGAAATTGCGAATGTGGGAAACGGGGACGTCGGTCATACCAGCGAGGGCAACCTTAACAAAATGAAAAGCTCCTTTCTTGATTCTAAGCGTCCCTGCCCTATTGTGCGGAGAATTCAGTGGTAGGATAGAAATGAATTATCGGGATGTAGCGCAGCTTGGTAGCGCATCTGCTTTGGGAGCAGAGGGTCGCAGGTTCAAATCCTGTCATCCCGATTTGGAACCGCAAGCCGGGGCTTTGTTGTGTCTAGAACGATTGTTGCTAATACAATCCTGCGGTAGATTAGCCTCAGGTCTTTTGGATACGTATTCGTTAATGCTGACGGTTCCACGGACAATTTGCCTCGGATTTTTGGCGGTGATTACGCTGGGGACGTTCCTTTTGTGTCTGCCTTGGTCCACCAGTAATGGGCAGTGGAACCCTTTCATTGTTGCCCTATTTACCTCAACATCGGCAGTTTGTGTGACCGGCCACATTATTGTTGATACGGCAACCCATTTCTCTCCCTTCGGCCAACTGGTGATTCTGCTGCTGATTCAAGTCGGTGGTCTGGGGTATATGACGGCCACCACGTTTTTGATTATTTTGCTGGGGCGAAAGTTTAATCTGCGGCAAAAAATCGCGGTACAGAAAGCTTTGGATCGGCGAAGCATCCAGGGGGCACGGCAACTGGTGCGCTCGATTTTGGGCTTAACTTTTCTCTTTGAGCTGACGGGTGCCTTTTTACTGTGGCTGATTTTTCGCCAAGACTTTAGTGATCCACAGGCCCTTTGGCTGGCCGTCTTTCACAGCATTAGTGCGTGGAACAATGCTGGGTTTAGTCTCTTTAGCGATAATCTGGTGGGGTATCAAACCTCTGTGCCTTTGAATTTGGTGATTCCACTGCTCATTATTTTTGGTGGCATTGGCTATGAGGTGATCTTTGAGTTCTACCTTTGGCTGCGAGAGCATCTGCGCCACTGGGGTAAGCCCGCCTATTTGATTCGCAAGGCCAGCCAAATGACGTTTAGCCTCAATTTTAAGATTGTGACCAGTACCACGGCCATTCTCCTCATCCTAGGAACAGTGTTGCTCTTCCTGACGGAGATGCAATCGCCGGAGCGGTACGGTCGTTTTTCTTTGGATCAAAAGCTCCTCTTGGCGTGGTTTCAGTCGGTTACCGCGCGGACGGCGGGCTTTAATACCGTCAACATTGGTGAATTCAGCAATAGTGGGCTATTTATTTTGATTGCCCTAATGTTTATCGGCGGCAGTCCTGGGGGCACCGCAGGGGGCATTAAAACAACCACGTTGCGGATTTTGGCCGGGATTACCAAGTCGGCGCTGCAGGGGAAAGAAGTGGTGTTGCTCTACCGCCGCCAGGTGCCTCCCTCGCTGATCATGAAGGCAGTGGCAGTGGCCTTTGGCTCTATGTTTACGGTGCTGATTTCAACCACCCTGATTGCGATCGCGGATCCCCACCAGAATTTTATCAACATTCTTTTTGAAACTGTTTCTGCTTTTGCCACCGTTGGTCTTTCAACTGGCATCACCAGTGATCTGACAATCTTTTCCAAGCTGGTGTTGATTATGACCATGTATGCTGGACGGGTGGGAATCCTGCTGCTAATGGCAGCAATTATCGGCGATCCGCAGCCTTCTAATGTGCAATACCCAGAGGAAAATCTTCTGGTTGGCTAGGGCGCGGCGCACTCGGCAATCGCAGCGGCCATCTCTTGGGTACCCACCGGTTCTTGGTCTGGAGCGGCCAAATCGTAGGTAACAAATCGCCCTTCACCAATCACCTTTTCAACAGCGGCTTGCAGACGCCGCGCTGCTTCCGTTTCCCCAAGGTGTTGCAGCATCAACACCCCTGAGAGAATTAAGGCGGTGGGATTGGCTTTGTTTTGACCCGCATACTTGGGGGCGGAACCGTGAATCGCTTCAAAAACAGCATACTCATCGCCAATATTGGCACCAGGAGCCACCCCCAGGCCGCCAATCATCCCTGCGCAGAGATCCGAGAGGATGTCACCGTAGAGGTTTGGCATCACCATCACATCGTAGAGTTCGGGCTTCTGCATCAACTGCATGCACATGTTATCTACGATGCGATCTTCAAAGGCAATTTCGGGGTAACGGGTAGCAATTTCGCGGGCACGTTCGAGGAAAAGGCCATCGGTGAATTTCATAATGTTGGCCTTGTGAACGGCTGTTACTTTCTTGCGATCGTTGGCCTTGGCGTATTTGAAAGCAAACTCAACAATGCGATCGCTCCCTAGGACGGAAATGGGCTTGACGCCAATAGCCGCATCCTCACGAATGGGCTTACCCGAGAGATCACTCAAAAAGGCACGGGCTTTGGCTGCTTCGGGACTGGTGTATTCAAACTCAATTCCGGCGTAGAGGTCTTCGGTATTCTCGCGAACAATGACGAGGTCAATGTTTTGAAAGGCGCTTTTCACCCCGTGAATGGACTTGGCCGGCCGCAGGTTGGCATAGAGATTGAGACGTTTGCGGATCTCAACGTTCACGGAGCGAAAGCCTGTCCCCACGGGCGTGGTAATCGGCCCTTTGAGAGCAGTTTTTGTGCTTTTGATGGCATCCAGAACCTCTTCGGGCAAGGGCGTGCCGTAGCGTTCCATCATCTCTATGCCGGCATCCACCACCACCCAGTCAATTTTGACGCCCGTGGCATCAATGGCTCTACGGGCAGCAGCGGCAACCTCCGGACCAATACCGTCGCCGCGAATTAGGGTAACAGCGTGGGACACGAAGACTCTCTCTCTGTACAGACTATGGGGGCTACAAGGGCAAGGGGGTAAACGGGGCTAAATCAGCTTCACCGTGCGCAGGGTGTGAAACAAAATTGTCGCCAAGGCGATGACGCCCGCAACAATAAGAAGATACAAAACGACTCCCATCGGTATTTCTCCTCAAACTGGTAATTATTTTCCCAGAGATGACAGCGGGCTAAGCCGTGCCTACAAAATTAACATCACTAAAGCGTTTTTGCGCTTCACTGACGGGGCGATTCTTGCCTTCCTCTTGCCAGTAGTTAATGATTTCGGTGGCACGGTTGAGGAGTTCAATGCGCTCTGCTTCCGTAATCCAAGATTTCTTCTCTAACTCCGCCTTGAGAAGTTCCCAAGCATCGGTGCGCGGCCAAAAGAAATAGGAGGTGAGGGGGCTTGTCCCTTTGCCAACAATTTGATCAACCGCAATTGCCACGTTTTGTTCTAGCCAGAGCACTCGCAGGGTAAAGCGGGACAATTGTAACCTCCTAAAACTCGTTTTTCACCAAAGGCCATCTTTTATAATAACGAATCAGGCCAACTGCACACAAGTTTCTGGAGAGCTACCCGTGAGTCCCCCCTGTGCCTGTGTTTTTTTTGACATTGATGGGGTAATTCGCGATGTCAGTCGTTCCTATCGCCGTGCCTTAGCGGATACCGTCGAGCATTTTACAGGGGGTGCCTATCGTCCTAGTCAAAAGGAAATTGACGACCTCAAGGCGGAAGGCTGCTGGAATAACGACTGGGAAGCATCCCGTGAACTCATCTATCGCTACTTTGAACGCCAAGGAAAACCTCGCCTCCAAGTGCCCTTAGACTACGAATACCTGGTGATCTTTTTTGAGGAGCGCTATAGCGGCCAAAATTGGTCGGGCTATATTCAAGATGAGCCGCTGTTGGTGGATGCTGCCTATTTTCAGGCTCTGGAGCAGGCAAAAATCCGCTGCGGGTTTGTTAGCGGTGCCACGCGGGACTCGGCAGAATATGTCCTAAAACACCGCCTGGGTCTGGATCAGCCCCTTTTAGTGGCGATGGAAGATGCCCCCGGCAAACCTGACCCCACGGGGCTGTGGCTGGCCTACCGCCAAGTTACAGATCAAGAGACCTTTCCCGCCTTTTATGTGGGGGATACGGTGGCGGATATGCAGACCGTTGTCAATGCCCGCAAAGCCCAGGCAACAACACCGTGGATTGCCCTTGGGGTTATCCCCCCCCATGTGAAATCTGAGGATCGTCAACTGTATGGCGATCGCCTGCGCGCAGCGGGAGCCAGTGCTGTCTTTGCACAAACCCGCGACATTACGCCGGCGGTGGTTGCCACGTTCTTAGCCCAACTGGCTGACCGCGGCTAAAACGGCGGGCAATGAGATCGCAGCGTTCATTGCCGACATCGCCACTATGGCCACGCACGTGGTGCCACTGCACTAGGGGATCGTTGAGGGCATCTAATTCTTGCCACAGGTCTTGGTTGAGAACCGGTTTGTTGGCAGTTGTTTTCCAGCCCCGCCGTTTCCAGTTCTGGATCCATTCTGTGATCCCCTTAAGGACATACTCACTGTCGGTGTAAAGGGCGATCGCCCTCTCTGGAGCCAGTTGGCGCCATGCTTTGAGGCCTTCAATGGCCGCCTGCAATTCCATGCGATTATTCGTGGTTGCGGGGTGATATCCCCCCAGTTCCTGCACAGAACCATCGGCGAAGTAAATGACCACACCCCAGCCCCCAGGGCCTGGATTGCCTTCGCAGGCACCATCGGTATAAATGGCGCGAATCTCAGTCATGTTAATCCTGCAAATAACCTGCAAATAAGAAGGGTGGCTGAAACACCACCCTCTCCTTTCAATACAGTAACCCCAAGGACTACTTGATGCTGACTTTGGCGCCGGCTTCCTCCAGTTCTTTCTTGGCGGCTTCGGCGTCTTCTTTGGTGACTCCTTCTTTCACGGGTTTGGGTGTGGATTCCACCACTTCCTTGGCTTCCTTGAGACCCAAGCCGGTCAAAGAGCGCACCACTTTCAGCACGGCAATCTTCTTGTCGGCGGGAACTTCTTCGAGAATCACATCGAAGGCGGTCTTCTCTTCGACTTCTTCTGCAGGAGCAGCCGCCGCACCACCGGCGACGGGAGCGGCCACCATCATGCCACCGACAGGGGCAGCCGCACTGACGCCAAAGGCCTCTTCAATTTGCTTGACCAGCTCAGCAGCTTCCAGCAGGGTCAAGGATTTCAACTTTTCGAGAATTTCATCGGTTGCAGCAGACATCGTAAACTCCTATCGTTTCAAAGTTGGACAACAAGAACAGGTGGCTTCCCAAGGGAAACCGAAAACAGGATCGATCTATGCCGCACCTTTGTCGGCGATCGCCTGCATTGCCCGCGCCAAGGAAGCAGGAACCTCCTTGATGCCAATGGCAATCTTCGCTGTGACGGCGTTGAGGGCACCGGCAATCTGCGCCATGAGTTGTTCTTTGGAGGGCAGATCACCAATGGCCTTCACTTGCGCTTCATCGAGGGCACGTCCCTCCATGACCCCACCGCGGAGGGTGGTTTTTTTCGTGGCCTTTTGGAATTCTTGGTAGGCCTTGATTGCGCCCCCAATATCCTCCTTGAGCAAGAGAAAGGCCGAGGCGCCTTTGAGGAATTGGGTCATGGGTTGCCAAGTGTCACTGTCTTTGACCGCCAATTCCATCAGCGTATTTTTCGTAACCTTGCAACTGGCATTACACTTGCGCAAGCGTTGCCGCAAATCCTTCATCTCAGCATCGGTGAGACCTTGGTAGTCAATCACCAGTGCCATTTGTGACTCCCTCAGGCGTTCCTTGAGCTCCGCCACAATTTCTTTTTTGTTTGCTAGCGTGCGTCCCACGTACATCACCTCCTGTAGTCAGTGAAAGAAAAACCCCAGCAGCGGTGCCGGGGCGATCGCCCAATCCTAAGGGATGGACTTCGCAAACCTCGGCAGGAAGATTATGTCTGAGCCAGACCCCTGCGGTCTTCGGTTTCCGTCTTGAGTTGTCGGGCATTGGGCAATAGGCAAGTCCTCCTTAAGCGGCTTCCGCCAGTTTTAGCTCCCGCAGAGCATTGATGTCCACCTGAATGCTCGGCCCCATTGTGGCAGCCACATAGACACTGCGCCAATAGCGACCCTTGGCCCCACTTGGGCGGTTGCGATCAATAGCCTCTTGGAGAGCTTTGAGATTCACCAGCAAGTCTTCGGCGCTGAAGCTGGCTTTGCCAAAGAGCACATGGACAATGCCGCTGCGATCAGCGCGGAATTCCACTTTCCCCGCTTTGAACTCCTGAATGGCCTGGGACAGGTCAAAGGTCACTGTCCCGGCTTTGGGGGAAGGCATTAGCCCCCGCGGACCAAGAATCCGCCCCACCTTAGCTACTTGGGGCATCATGTCGGGAGTGGCAATGAGCAAGTCAAAGTCCATCCGCCCCTTTTGGATCTCGTCAATGAGTTCCTCGGAGCCAACCACATCGGCACCCGCAGCGGTGGCCTCAGTGACTTTTTCGCCCCGGGCAATTACTGCCACGCGAATGGTTTGACCGGTGCCTTTGGGCAGCGCCACGGTGGTCCGCAATTGCTGGTCTGTATATTTGGGATCAATACCCAAACGGATGTGAGCCTCTGCCGATTCAGGAAATTTAGCAGTGGCCGTTTCTTTAAGTAGTTGCATAGCCTCAAGGGGAGCGTAGGGACGATCCTCCACCTTGGCATAGAGTTCGCGCAGTCGTCGCGAGAGTTTACGCATGAGAATTTACCTCCACGGGGTACTAACGAAACGAAGTTTCTCCCCCAAGACAACAAGGGACTCCACAGGAACACACTTAGAAAGCTTTAGTCGGTAATGGTCACACCCATATTGCGAGCCGTGCCTTCGATAATCCGCATTGCCGCCTCAATATCATTGGCATTGAGATCCGGCATTTTTTTCTCCGCAATTTCCCGCAGTTGGGCACGGGTGATGCTGCCCACTTTTTTCTTGTTGGGTTCACCGGAGCCTTTTTCAATGCCAGCGGCTTTTTTAATCAGCACGGAAGCGGGTGGGGTTTTCAGAACAAAGGTGAAACTGCGATCTTCATAGACCGAGATTTCAACGGGAACCACCATCCCCACTTGATCGGCGGTGCGAGCATTGTACTCTTTGCAGAACATCATGATGTTCACACCGTGCTGACCAAGGGCTGGGCCAATGGGGGGAGCAGGGTTGGCTTTACCCGCCTGAATGGCCAGTTTGATAACTGCGACGACCTTTTTCGCCATAGTGAGTTAGCGTCCTAATCTACTTTTTCCACTTGAGTGACTTCGAGTTCGACCGGCGTTTCGCGGCCAAAAATCGAGAGTAGGGCTTTCAGTTTGCTGCGTTCAGCACTGACTTCAATCACCTCTCCCTCAAAGTCCTTAAAAGGACCACTGAGAACCTTGATCTTATCACCAGTGTTGAGATCAATGCGGTGAACGGGTTCTTGTTCTTGTGTTTTACGGAAAATGCGCTCTACTTCGGCCGGACTCAGGGGCATGGGCTTAACGTGACCGCGTCCGCGGCCTGTACTGCGGCGTTGTTCAGCACCGACAAAGTTAATCACATTGGGGGTGTTTTTAATCACCTGCCAAGCTTCCTCATCAATTTGCCATTCCCCCGTTTCGGGAGACTGCTGTGCCCGCACTTGCACAAGAACATAACCGGGAAAAACTTTTTCCTCAATGGTCTGCCGCGAGCCATCTTTCTTGATTTTGATGACCGGGGTTTGGGGAATTTCAATGCGAAAGATGCGATCGGCTACATCCAGCGCATGGAGCCGCTGCTCGATGGTGCTTTTCACTTTTTTTTCGCAGCCAGAGGCCACTTGCACGGCATACCAAAACCGTTTGACCTTGCCAACTTGATCCCCTTCCGCCACTTCAACAGTATCGTCAAGGGGATCGCCCAGATCAGAATGATCAGTAAATTCACTCACCATAGGCGCGTACTCGTAGAAATTTTTGGCTGTCTAGAAAATCAGTGTGGCCAGCCAACGAAAGAGTTCATCCACTAGGTAGATGACAGCAGCCGAAAGGGAAACAATGAGAATCACTGCCGCCGATTCGCCAATCAGACGCTGGCGATCGGGCCACACCACTTTGCTGAGTTCTTCCTTGGTCTCGCGGAAAAACTCGGTTAGATTAAAGCCACTGGTAGGCTTTTCGCCTTCGGTACTCTTGGTCACGGCGAGACTCCTTGCAGCGGGGGCAGCCCCTTGCTACCCGTTTAATTCAGCGCGATTTATTATCATAGCAGGTTTCTTTTTTTTAGGAAATCCCAATGTTTGATTGCCTGCGATCGCGCACCCTGACGACGGCCATGGGTGAGGTGGCCTACGTTACAAATGATTTCAGCTCCGTGAACCCTGCCTACCCACCCCTATTTTTTTGGCATGGCTTTGGCGGCGGCTCAAGCCGCTATGAGTGGTCGGCGGTTTATCCGGCGTTTGCAGCCGAGTATCCCCTTTTTGCTTTAGATTTGCCCGGTTGGGGAGCCTCTGAGCATCGCAATCAACCCTATACGGTGGCGGCTTATGTGGAGCACTTGCTGGAGTGCCTTGGCCGATTGACGGTGGAGCCGGCGGTGGTGATCACGTCCTCATTGACAGCAGCCTTTGCCATCCAAGGGGCGATCGCCCATCCCCAACGCTTCCGTGGCCTCATTCTCACTTGCCCAACGGGGTTGAGTGAGTTTGGGCAAGATTACCGCCGGACTCCCTTAGCCCAAATTGCCCGCCAGCCCTATGTGGATATGGCCTTTTATCGCCTTGGGGTGGCCAATTCCCTGAGTGTGCAGTCCTTTATGGCCACTCAACAATTTGCCCGACCTAGCCGTATCAGCCCGGAAATGGTTGCCACCTATACCGCCGTGGCGCAGTTGCCGGGGGCAGAATTTGCGGCACTCGCCTTTGTGCGTGGCGATCTCTGTTGCGATCTCAGTCGCTTTTTGCCCCATCTGACAGTGCCGACCTATATTGTTTGGGGAGAGCAGGCCAAACTCCCTCCTGTGGCCGTAGGGCAACGCTTGGCACAGCTAAATCCTGAGGCCATTCGTGCCTTTGAGGTGATTCCAGAGGTGGGACTGACACCACAATTGGAATGTCCCGGAGTCATGATTGGCCGGATTGATCGCTACCTTGGCGAGTTGCTGGCCTCCCCTTGGGGCGATCGCTAAGGTTAACGCTGGGCATTGGCAGTGGCGGGCAGGGTGGTGCCATAGACACGGGGGCGATCGCCCTGAGCTAATTGGGTGCTCCCTTGAGTATCCACTGCCCAGATCGTGGCTTTGGGGTTTCCCATCGTTCGGGTTTGAAAGAGCACTCGCTGCGGATCTGTTGTGCTCCAACCTAGGAGAGTGGCAAAGTCGTATTCATCGGCTGTGGGATAAACTGTGGCCACATGACCCACGCCGGCCTGCCAGATCCACGCGCCATCGCTAATTAAGTCGGTGGCAAACAGGCCGCCAACCTGGCGTACCAAGAGACGATTGCCCGTTTCTGACCAGCCGACGGGAACAAGTACAGCAATCACCCCTTGACCTTGGGGTACCTCTGCCAAAAAGTCCCGCGGCATTTCCTTAAGGCTGTCAATTCGCTGCTGGGTGCCGCTCTGGCGATCGCGAATTTCAAGGACGCTCACCAATTGTTGCCGGTGTGCTTCGGGATCGGCCGTAAAATAGAGGGTAGCCTGCGCCACATAGCGGCCATCGGGGGAGACATATTGGGGGGTTTGTTGAGTAAAGCGGAGGGATTTCTTGGCCTTTAGGGCAGCAGCATGACCGTCCTCAATCCATTTCCAAGGGAAGGGGAAAGGACTCTGGAGAGGATCCACCACAACAGTTTCGACGGGGCGATCGGGGGCACGGGGCCGCTGGGATTGGGCAAGCATCACCGAGGCGATTGCAAGAGCCGTCAGGATCCCACCCACTGAGGAGATCAAAAACCCCCGCCACGGCTCAAATCGGGTTACCATGAGGTCGCTCCTCTGAAATAGAGTTTGCTTATTTTTCTTGACAGTTTGGTTAAACGAATGACAACCCCTCCTCACCCCTTTAGCATAGCAATTGGCCTAGGCCGATCGCAGGAAAATTAACGAAATTTTATGCTCTTGGCAGAATTACTCAAAAAATCTCGTGACTATTTGCATTCATTGGCAGTTATTGAGATTCATCGCCGGTGGTTTCCCCTTAGCTCACCCTCCCTCAAAGACGCAGGGACTGCTCCCTATGCTGTGAATGCTAAAGGCCATCTGGCGTGGCTCAAGGGTCGGCACTCCCTCTGGTTGGGGCAGCGGATTACCGCACCAGCGACGGTTCAAGGCTATAGTGTGGCGGGTTTATCCCTACGCCTTGATCTCACCTGGTGGGCCGATCAGGCAATCGTGTATGTGAATGGTCAGGCGGTACACCAGGGAGACCTGTTTGATTCGTCTGTGAGCCTTTGCCTGGCGGAGACAGTGATCCCTGGTCAAACCTGGGAGGTGGTTTTACATTTGGTCAGTCCTGCCCATGAGGACGGTGCTCTGGTGAGATCGCGCCTGCGGTTTGAGTCGCCAACAGGAGTTGACCCCCACTTTGTTGCCACCGAGTTGAACATTCTAGAGCTTTTTGGCGGGATGCTTAACCCACACCCCCTTGAACCCCTGCTCAAGAAAATTTTAGAGAGCCAAGGGCAGCGCCCCCTCTTGGATGCACTGCTAGCAGAAATCCATGGGAGAATGCAGGCGATCGCCACCCCTTTGCGGGAGTTCACAATCCACCTGTGTGGCCATGCCCATCTGGACTTGGCGTGGCTCTGGCCGATCGCTGAAACGTGGCAAGTAGCACAGTCCACTTTTCGATCCGTATTACAGCTTAAGGAACGCTATCCCGAACTCACTTTTACCCATTCCACCCCCGCCCTCTATGCCTATTTGCAGACCCACACTCCGGAACTTTTTAGACAAATTCAGGAGGCAGTGGCAGCGGGTTGGTGGGACGTAGCGGCGGGTCTCTGGGTGGAACCTGAACTCAATCTCATTGACGGAGAGTCTATTGCCCGGCAGATTCTCTATGGCCAGCAGTACGTGCAGCAGGTTTTTGGGGAGATTAGCGCCATTGCTTGGTTGCCCGATAGCTTTGGCTTTCCGGAACGGCTCCCCAGTTTCTTGGCGCAGGGAGGGATTCGCTACTTTGTGACCCAGAAATTGCGCTGGAATGATACCACGCGCTTTCCCTACGGTTGGTTTGTCTGGCGGGATGTGGCGGGTGCTGAGGTGAATGCTCTGATGTCGGCACCCATTGGCGAGGGGATTGATCCCGTGAAAATGGCGGCCTATGCCCAAGAGTGGTGGCAACAAACGGGATCGCAGCGCAGTCTGTGGCTGCCCGGTGTGGGAGATCATGGCGGTGGCCCCACAGCAGAGATGGTGGAGCAGGTGCGGCGGTGGCAACACCTCGGAGGAATTGGCCCCCAGTGGCAATGGACTACAGTGCGGCAGTATCTGGATCAGTTAAGCCAAGAAACCCCGCCGACTCAACAGTGGCAAGGGGAGCTGTACTTAGAATTCCATCGCGGTTGCTATACCAGTCATGGCGATCAAAAGGCTGCCCACGATCGCGCCCAACGGCAACTGCAACAGGCGGAACGGTGGTGTGCCCTTGCCGCAATCACGACTTCGTTTGCTTACCCGACAGCAGAACTTAAAACCTGTTGGCAGCAGCTCCTCTTTAACCAGTTTCACGATATTCTCCCCGGCTCCTCGATTCCAGAGGTCTATGCGGAGGTCAACCCGATATGGCAAGAACTCTTGACGAAAACGGAAACCCTCCTAGATACAGCGCAAAGGGCGCTGTGCAAATCAATAAACTATGGCGAACCGCCAGGGGCAGGGGCTATTCCTGTGGTCATTTTCAATGGTGGGGTCGGCGATCGCGCCGCCGTTGTCTCCATTGACTTGGCGCAGCTACCCCAAAATGTGTCCTCTTGGCGGGTATATGCTCCGCAGGGAGAGTACAATCTGCCTGCCCAGTTGAATCCACCCCAAGGCTGCCTGACCTTGCTTACCCCTGAGGTGCCGGGCATCGGCTACACACTGCTGTGGCTTTGTCCAGAGTCTCGGCCTGACCCGTTACCGACCCCACCTCTGGGCTATGTCTTGGAAAATACCTATCTCCACGTTGAAATTAGTCCCACAACGGGGGAAATCACTAACCTCTATGACAAGTTAAATCATCGTCCCTGCTTGGGCGATCGCGGCAATCAACTGCAATTTTTCCGCGATCAGGGGCAGTACTGGGATGCATGGAACATTGACCCCCACTACCAGCAGCACCGACTGCCGGGCGCAACCCTAGAGGCCATTGAATGGGTGACCTGGCATCAACTGGAGCAGCGACTACGGGTGAGGTGGCGCTTTCAGTCCTCGTGGATCCAGCAGGAGTATGTATTGCAGTACCAAACCCCTTGGCTGCGCATTGACACGGCAATTGACTGGCAGGAGGAACATATTCTCCTCAAGGCAGCCTTTCCCTTGGCAATCTGTGCCGAGCAGATCACCTGCGAAACTCCCGGTGGCGTCACAGTGCGACCCACCCTCCCCAATCCCCGCCTGAGTGCCCACGAGCAAGCCAAATGGGAGGTGCCTTTTCTCACGTGGGTGGATTTGAGTACCCCAGAGTACGGCGTAAGTCTTTTTAGCGACTGCAAGCATGGTCTGGATGCCCAAGCCAATCAGCTGCGATTGACCCTCCTGCGATCGCCCACCTGGCCGGATGCAAATAGCGATCGCCGTCTCCACCACTTTAGCTATGGCGTCTTTCCCCACCGGGGCACGTGGCAAGAGGCAGAGGTTCCGCAGCAAGCAACTCAATTTAATCTTCCCCTCAGGGGCGCGATCGCTGCCGCCAATTCCTCAGGGACGCTACCGCCCCACGCTCAGCTTCTCCATTGGTCTGATGACTGCATTCAATGCCTTGCCCTGAAACAGGCAGAGGATGGACAGGGGTGGCAATTGCGGGTGGCTGAAGTGGCTGGCCAAGGGCGCACTTTAGAACTACACTCAACGCTCATCCCATGGCATATCAAGGGGCAGCAAACACTCCTAGAAACGGCGGCAGGGAATCTAGACTCGGCAACCCTCAACCCCTGGCAAATTCAAACATTTCGGCTGTCTCCCTAGAAGGGCACCTCATCCAAATTAATCTCCTCGGCTTCGGGGGGTGGCGGTGCCACCGTCGGTGTAACACGTGCGGTGACGGCGGGAGTAGCTGTTGCAGTTGGGGCCGGCTGTGCAGGGTGATCCACAATATTCCCCTCAACGGTGTAGAAACGGCTCACCACCAACTCGGCGCGTTTTTCTTTGAAGCCTTCGGGGCGGTCAATCGTGTTCATCTTCAGCCGCCCTTCAAGAATTAGGCGATCGCCCACTTTGCATTCTGCCTGCATTTTTTGTCCCAAATTGCCCCAGGCCACTATCCGCAAACTCATGGGTGGCTCTTCACTGCGCAGACTGGGAAACTGCACCACCATTGTGGCCACTGCCATCTGGGTATCCTGGGTATAGCGTAGCTCCGGGGCTTGAATAACTTCCGCAAAGAGGACGCAACTATTCATTCGATTGATTTCCAACAGGTCATGCTGCTTCCAGTATAGTCCCAAGGGCTGCTGCCACAAGGCCACGGGGTTCATTAAGGGCAATCAGCTTCTCCTTGGCACAGAGGAGCGATAGCCAACTATATCTTCTTATACTACCATATGGTTAGTTAGTAAATTCACAGAGGATATAGCTATGGCGCGGGTGGTTGTCCTGGGGGCGGGGATTGGCGGCTTGCCCACAGCGCTTGACTCACCCTTGACTTAATTGAACTTAATTGAATTGAAAAACGGAGCATTGAAACCATCACCAACGCCGAGGTCACTGCCATTGAGCCAAATCGAATTTTATTGCGGGATGGGCAGGTGATTTCCTTTGGCTTCAGCATGATTTTGCCGTCGTTTCGCGGCGCGGCATTTGTGCGAGCCTCACGCCTTATTTTTGCCCCTGCTGCCCACCCTACAACATCCCGATTGTCCTGAAATTTATGGGGTTGGCATGAGTGTTCAGCTCCAGCCTTTGCAAGCTACCCCTGTGCCCACCGGATTGCCCAAGACGGGTCAAATGACGGAGGAGATGGCATCGCGGCCAGCCACAATATTGCCGTTGCCCTTGGGGAATTAGCGGCTGGCTGGGTAGTGCCAACACTGGATGCCCTCTGTTTTGCCGACTTTGGCGACACAGGTATTGCCTATATTGCAGCTCCCCAGGGAAAATACCGTCGCCTTGCCTATGCCATTCAGGGGAAATGGGTCAGTTGGGTCAAGGCAGGCTTTGAGCGCTATTGTCGCCATCCCGATTCCTTAGTGCTGATCACTTCCAGCGGTCAAACCCTCACAGCAGCGAATGAGTTTCCCACAGCCGAAACGGTTACCTCTCGCTTCCCAACCGTCCTTGGTGCTGCTCTGCCCCTAGGGGAGCAGGGGACTGAGATTGCCGCTCCCACTGCTGTAGTGATTGGGTAGCTGATCAAGGGAGTCTAGAAAGCTGGGGTGCTGGCGTCCCGAGGGTCAAAAGCAGGGCTTGGGCTTTGCTCAGGGATTCTTGCCACTCCCGCTGCGGATCGCTGTCGGCGACAATACCGGCGCCCACCTGTCCCCAAGTGGTCTGGCGATCGCGAGCCACCAAGAGAGTGCGGATGAGGATATTCAAGTCCAGATGCCCCCGCTGATCCCAGTAGCCACAGGAGCCGTAAAACAAGTTGCGGGGAAAGGGTTCTAAGTCAGCCAAAATCTGCATACAGCGCACTTTGGGGCAGCCTGTAATCGTGCCGCCGGGAAAGAGGGCACGAATCACATCCACAGGGGACATCCCCGCTCGCAGTTTGCCGCGCACATTGCTCACTAGGTGAATCACATGGCTGTAGTACTCCAGCGTGAGCAGTTCATCCACCACCACACTGCCCCATTGGCACACCCGCCCCAAGTCATTGCGCTCTAAATCCACAAGCATGATGTGTTCTGCCTGTTCCTTGGTATTCCTGAGCAGTTCCTCGGCGTGGGCGCGATCGCCCGCCGGGGTTTGGCCCCGCGGACGGGTACCGGCAATGGGTCGCGTTTGCACCCTGTCTCCCTGCACCTGCACCAAGCGTTCGGGTGAGCAACTGACAATATAGCCCCAAGGGGTCTGCCAAAAACTGGCAAAGGGGGAGGGGTTAATTTGCTGTAGCCGCAGGTATTGTTGCCAAGGATCAACAGGCCCGTAATGACAAAAGCGTGCCGACAAATTGGCCTGAAAAATATCCCCAGCACGAATGTGGCGGAGAATTTGCCGAACGGCGGCTTGATAGGTGTCGGGTTGCCAGCCGGCGGCGAGTTCAATGTGGCCGGGGCGATCGGGCACGCAGAGAGAGTGCTCAGGGGGGGGATCCGCAAGCGCTTGTTGCAGTGCCGCCAGTTGACTGGAGGTCGAAGCTGCCAGATAGAGGCAATCTGCCTGATGATCGAGGACGGCAAAGGCTGCCGGTTCATACCAAAAGGCCACTGGGAAAGGGAGGGGGTCAGGCTTGCGAGGGGGGAGGACTTCAATTTCCCACGCCACCTCATACCCCAGCCAGCCCAACCAGCCGCCGGTAAAGGGCAGATGGCTCACCGCTTCAGGAACTGCTTCACAGCGGGGGAACTGTTGCAGTGTCGGCAGGACTTGACCTAAGGACAGCGCCCACTGGCGATCGCCCCGCGGGGAACCCGCACAAATGGAGTAGCGCGCTTGGGGGGTAGAGGCTGGGGCGGGACTTTCCAAAAGGACGGCTATTGGCTCCGCCAAAAATAACTGCTGAAAAATAGTGCGACCGGTGCGACCCCGCAGCGGCAAAGAGCACCACAGCCACGGCCGACAGGGGAAGATCAATGGTGCGTTACTCCCCACCAACCCAACCGAACCAGCCAAAATAGTCCTACCCCCCCTAGAGCTAGCCAATCCCGTCGCTGCAGGCGCAAATGGTGCCATGGATTGTCGTAGGTGCCCGGTTCTTGAAAACCCCGTACTTGCATTGCGCAGGCCACCTGTTCGGCTCGCAGGAGCAAATTGTCCAATAGCCGTACCGCTAGGGTTAACCACAGCTTGATACTGCCCTTAATGCCCACCAATCGCCAATTGATGGCACGGGTTCGCACGGAGCGGCTCAGATTTTGCACCTCCTCCAAGACTAAGGGAATAAACCGCAGCGACAGCGTCAACGTCAGGGCAATTTCTGCCACGGGTAGCTTAAAGCGCTTTAGGGGCTGCATCAGGTTTTCCAAGCCGGCGGTGACTTCCTCTGGGGCAGTGGTGAGCAAAAACAGATGGGTGCTGTAGAGGAGGGTAAACAGGAGCGTACTCAGGCGTAGCCCCAAATCCAGCGATCGCTGGGAGACTTGCAGATGAACGGGAAACTGACCCACTTGGGTATGAAATTGCCATAGGAGATAGCGATAACTCGTGGGCGGGACTGTTGTTTCCAGAGGGCGGCGCGGTTGATAGGTCACAGCTAGTCCATCGGGCATCAAGGCGGTAATCCCCAGAATTAAACTGCCCAACAGGAGAAGCCACAGCAGTTGTCGCCGCCACACGCGTGCGGGAATCCCCCCGAAAAGCGTCAGTAGAATTAAGCTCACCACTAACCCTAAGCGCCAAGCGACATCGGCTAAAATGGGGGCCAACAGAAAGGTCATCAGCCATGCCAGCTTTACCCGCGGATCAAAGCGGTGCAGCCAAGTGATGGGTTGTTCTAGGTACAGCCCCAGAGGGAGCGATCGCAACAAATCCATGGAAAATGATTAATTTTTCTCCAGTTGCCGCCGCAGGGCTTCCAACTCTGGATCGTAGGCGGGGGTACTGCTGGGTGACAGTTGCGGATTCGCCAGTTCTGCCTTCAGTCGCGCCAAATCCTCATCAACACTGCCCCCTTCAAGGGCGGCAAACTTGGCTTCAAGGGTGTCACTGTTGAGTTCAGCCACTGCTTGGGAGCGGGCTTCGAGTTCTTGAACCCGTTCTTCCATGCGCTCGAAGGCAGCCATGGGGGCATTGGCATTGATACTACTAAAGGTTTGTTGTAGTTGCTCTGAGGCCTTGGCTGCCCGCGCCCGTGCCACGAGCATCTCTTTGCGCGTCTTGGCTTCGGCAATTTTGCTTTCTAGCTGTTGCATTTGGTTTTTCAGGGCTTCCACTTGAGTGACAGACTGTTCCAGTTGTCCCTTCAGCGCCATTGCCGCATTCAGCGCTGTTTTCTTGCGATTCAGTGCCTCCAGAGCCAGCTGCTCATCTCCGTGCTGGAGTGCAATTTTAGCCCGGCGTTCCCACTCAATTGCCTGCTGTTGATGTTGATTGAACTGTTGCTCTAGCCGTTTTTGGGAGGCGATCGCTTGAGCTACGGCTTGCCGCAGGGTTACCAGATTGTCCTGCATCTCAATCATGGTCTGCTCGAGAACTTTCTCGGGATCTTCAGCAGCACCCACCACAGCGTTAAGCCAGCTCCGAGCCACGCGGCTGATGCGATCAAACAGTCCCACGGTGTTATCTCCCTATTGGTTCCCTATTTATAGCAGTATGCCACTTTCTTTAGGAGGTTTGGACAAGAGTCCCAAAAACGGTTGCTGCTCGTGGCAAGGTCTAGGGTTAGAGCCGCCCAAATTTAGTTCTATTCCTTTAGGGAACCAGAAGCTTACAGAACCGGTTTCTTCACCGGCTTCAAGATGCCTTCACTGTCCGCCCAATGTTGTTGCCAAACTCCGTCAATTCAATTGGCGGGAAAACAGGGGGTCGCACCCTACCTATTTTAGGCGGAAATCTTTTTCATTTATAGGAAGCAAGCTCAGGAGAGTTCTATCGTTTAGTCCTCTCTGTTAAAATAAGCAGCTAAAAAATTAAGTGATACGTGAGTGCTTCTGCTTAAATTTGGGTAGCCTTTTAAGAAGTAAGGACATTATTTATTTGCCAAAATTAATAATAAAACTGGTACTGTGAATGATTCAACCCTACCCCCCCCCCCCCCCGAAAATTCCGATAAACACGGCTTTTTAGAGCGCTATGCCCCGGCATTGCTCAATCAGAGAAAAGTCCAACAAATGTTGGATATGTATGCCAAAGGGGAGCGAACTTTCCGTCGCTTGGACTTAAAGGGAGTGACCCTGGAGAACCTAGATCTCACAGGAATTGATCTCAGTGGTGCCAATTTGACGAATGCAACTTTGATCAATGTCAATCTGACCTGTGCTAAACTTATTGAGGCTCAGCTCGTGAATGCTGAGCTAGTTAATGTTGAGCTAAATCGTGCCAACCTTAGCTGGGCAAATCTGCGGGGCGCAACGCTTGTCCACACTCCCTTAACAAAAGCTACGCTACGAGATACTGTGTTGCCCAGTGGTGAGGTAAGCAATTAGAGAACTTCTCTCAATCCTTGCTCAAAACGTTGCCAAAATCGTTGATTTTCTTCAGGCGTGCCAATTGTTACTCGAATCCCGCCGGCGATCGCCCGTACCAAAGTGCCCTGTTTTTTCAAAAATTCCCACAGAGGCTGCGTCTGTGCCGGTTCTCGCAAGCGGAAAAAGAGGAAATTCGCCACACTGGGCCAGACCCGCAGTTGGGGGCAAGCTTGCAGCCGCTCATAAAGGCGCTCCCGCTCCGCTAGGAGTGTGGGAATTGCTGCCAATAGCTCTTGGCGATGGTCAAGGGCAACCCGCGCCGCTACTTGGGAAAAGGTGGGCAGGTTATAGGGCAGACGGACTTTTTCTAAAACCGCAATCACATCAACATTGGCAATGGCATAGCCCACCCGATGACCCGCTAGGCGAAAGGCCTTGGAAAACGTGCGCAGAATTAACCAGTTGGGATGGGTTGTTAAGTCTCCCACCAGCGTCTTGCCGCAGAACTCAAAATAGGCCTCATCAATGACCACTAAAATGTCCTCAGGAAGCTGTCGTAGCCAGTCCACTTCCGCTGCGGTGAGCGGGTTGCCTGTGGGGGAGTTGGGTTGCAGCATAAAGAGGACGCGCACCGGCGGATGAGCTTGCCCAAGGAGGGTGTTGACCTCAGCAATGGGCACAGCAAACGTCTCAGGATCGCGGTGTGCCCGATAGACGGGAATCCCCAGGGTTTGGGCGAGGATCCCGTATATGGAAAATGTTGGCTCAGCGACTAAGATAGAACCATAGCCCCCGATCGCAGTGGCCAGCAAAATCGAGCGAATTAGCTCGTCGGAGCCGTTGCCAACCGCAATTTGGTGTGGGGAAATTTCAGTTGGGCTGTGTTCACTGACATAGCGGGCGATCGCCTGCCGTAACTGCCAATGGTGAGCGTCGGGATAGCGATGACTGGCAAGATCCCGAATGTACTGTTGAGCTAAGTCTTCTTTCAGGCGAGGGGGTAAATCCCACGGCAACTCATTGGTATCGAGGTAATCCAATTCTAGCGGTAGGGAGTCGCTGGGGGGGGTGACGTAGGTGCAGAGGTTGCTCAGTTCTGGACGAAGAAACGTCGCCATGCCAAGACAGTATAAGGGGATTCAATTATAATAACACTGAGCTTTTTGCCCTAATTTGCTGCCAACCCTGACACCGATCTTCATCTTTTGACTATGTAGAGGCAAATGTTCCTATGGCGCGTACCGACTTCAAAGATTACTATCAAATCCTCGGGGTCAGCAAAAATGCCACGGATGCCGAAATTCGGCAGGCCTTTCGCCGCCTTGCCCGCAAGTATCATCCCGACTTAAATCCGGGCGATAAAGAGGCAGAAGCTCGTTTTAAGGAAATTAATGAAGCCCACGAAGTGCTCTCGGATCCAGAAAAGCGGCGCAAGTACGATCAATTTGGTCAATATTGGCAGCAGGCCAGTGCGGCGGGTGCCGGTGGCTTTAATGTGAATGTAGGTGACTTTGGGGCTGATTTTAGTCAATTTGCCAACTTTGAAGACTTTATTAACGAGCTGTTGGGGCGATTTGCCACTGGCACAACCACAGGACGCACCCGCACTTGGAGCACGGTGGGGTTTGATCCATCGGGATTTGGCGTCACCGATACAGAACTAGAAGTGCAAATTAGCTTTGAAGAGGCCTTTCGGGGATGTCAAAAGAGCCTCAACATCGGTGGTGAACAGATGACAGTTACCATTCCTGCCGGCGTGAGGTCGGGGACGAAGTTGCGGCTGCGGGGCAGAGGTCAGTACAACCCCTACACGCAACAGCGAGGCGACCTCTACCTGACGGTGCAGGTGGCTCCCCATCCCCTCTTTCGCTTTGAGGACGACCAACTAGTCATTGACTTGCCACTTACTCCCGATGAAGCCGCCTTGGGTGCCCAGGTAACCGTGCCTACTCCTTCTGGTAATGTCGTTGTGAATGTGCCTGCGGGGACGCGATCGGGTCAATCTCTGCGACTGCGGGGCAAAGGGTGGCCGAATCGGCTAGGGAGCAGGGGCGATCTTCTTGCCAAAGTGCAAATTGTGCCGCCCAAATTCCTGAGTTCGCAAGAAAAAGAACTCTACGAAAAATTGCGATCGCTGCGCACGTTTAATCCCCGTGCTCATTGGCGGGTATAGCCGCGGGAAACTGGCGGGATTTTACCGCTTGGCAGTAGTTCTCAACAGCCGCGATCGCCTGCGTTCCCAAGTCGGCATACACCTTGGCAAAGGGAGGAACTTGCGGACTCAAGCCCAAAATATCTGCGGTCACGAGCACCTGACCATCGCAGTGGGAGCCAGCCCCAATCCCAATCGTGGGAATGTCCAGTTTGGCCGTAATCTGCTGCGCCAAAGTCGCCGGGATGTGCTCCAAAATCACTGCAAACGCGCCGGCCTCGGCAAGGGCAAGGGCATCGGCTAAAATTGCTTCCGCCCCCTGAGGCGTGTTGCCCTGTTGCCGCCACCCTCCCAATTGATGTATCCGCTGGGGCAATAAACCCACATGACCCAAAACAGGGATGCCCACTTCAACTAAGCGCCGTGTGGCCGCACACACCGCAGGGGAAGCGCCTTCCATTTTCACGGCCTGGACTTGTGCTTCCTTAACCAAACGCCCCGCCGATCGCAGCGCTTGCTCTGCACTTTCTTGGTAGCTCAAAAAGGGCAGATCACACACGAGGAAACTGTAGGTAACGCCCCGCCGCACGGCTTGGGCATGGTGAATCATCTGCTCAAGGGTGACCGGCAGCGTGGTGGGATAGCCAAGGGCAACCATTCCCAAGGAATCCCCCACAAGGATCATGTCCACCCCTGCGGCATCCAATAGCCGTGCCCACAGATAATCCCAAGCGGTGAGCATGGTAATCGGCTCTCCCTGCTGTTTTTTCTGTTGCAGTTGCGGTAATGTAACAGGACGACGCACCATAGCCAGATCCACGAGGGTTGTATCCCCATCCTCTAAAGGAACTGCCAAAACGTCAATTTAGCGAGGGGGGATAGACTCTAGTAATATGATTGTTGCCCAATGGAAGCCACACTACCCATGTCCTTGCCTGCCTTTGTTGAAGCGCTATTAACACCTTCGGCTTACCCCCATCCGGTCACCACACCGATTCAATTGCTGCAAACGCATATTTCCTATGTGTTTCTTACGGGGAACTATGCCTACAAGGTGAAAAAGCCCGCGGACTTTGGCTTTTTGAACTTTACAACCCTCGAAAAGCGCCGATTTTACTGTCAGGAGGAGTTGCGGCTCAATCGGCGCTTGGCACCGGATCTGTACTTGGCGGTGGTGCCCATTGTGGCGGTGGGGGATCGCTACTCCATCGCCGATCCTCACGCCTTACCCCCAGGGGCAGAAATTGTGGACTATGCCGTGCAAATGCGGCAGTTTGATCAATCGCAACTCTTTTCTCACCTCTTTGGGGCCAACCAAGTCACCCCTCAGCTCATTGAATCCCTCGGCAAAGAATTGGCTCACTTCCACCGCACCGCTGCCACCGGTCCCCATATTAGTAAATTTGGTTCCCCGCAAGCGATCGCCCAAGTGATTCAGAATTGCCATGCGCTTGCCGCTCAGTTTGTCGGCCGCTGTCAATCGCCAGAGCAGTATGCAGCGATTCAGGCCTTTACTGATGACTTTTTGATTCGGCATCAAGAGTGGTTTGTACAACGACAAGCCGGCGGGAAAATTCGCGAATGCCATGGTGATCTGCACCTCAACAACATCTGCCTTTACAACGGCAAAGTGCAAATTTTTGACTGCATTGAGTT
The DNA here is from genome assembly GCF_937958135.1 of uncultured Thermosynechococcus sp. Taxonomy (NCBI): domain Bacteria; kingdom Bacillati; phylum Cyanobacteriota; class Cyanophyceae; order Acaryochloridales; family Thermosynechococcaceae; genus Thermosynechococcus; species uncultured Thermosynechococcus sp. The sequence goes on from NZ_CALGOG010000032.1 coordinate 55,272, forward strand.
CAACGAAGAATTTCGCAACATTGATGGCATCTATGACGCTGCCTTTTTAGCCATGGATTTGGAGTTCCGCGGGCGCCCTGACTTAGCCAATCTTTTCCTGAACACCTACTTGGAGTGGAGCGGTGACTATGAGGGGGCGGTGCTATTGCCTCTGTACCTCTGTGTGAGAGCCTATATTCGCGGCAATGTGAACGCCTTGGCACTCAACGACCCTGCCATTAGCGAGGCTGAAAAGGCGCAGATTCAAGCCACGGCTGCGGCCTATTATGAGGCGGCCTATCGCTACACCCAACCGCGCCAAGCCAAGCTCTATGTCATGTGTGGTCTTTCAGGAGCGGGCAAAAGTACAAGAGGACGGGGGCTGGCTCAGGCGGAGCAAGCGATTCAAATTCGTTCGGATGCGGTGCGCAAACACTTGGCGGGCTTACCCCTTGATCGTCGCAGCAGCGATTTTCCAGAAGTCGATCTCTATTCTGAGGCCATGACCCAAAAAACCTACGACCAGCTCTTGGCCTATGCAGAGTTGTTGCTGTCGCAGGGGCAGACAGTGATTTTGGATGCGAAGTACGACCGCGTGGCACTGCGGCAACCGGTAATTGCTCTCGCAGAGAAACTGCATGTGCCCCTAGAAATCCATTTTTGTAGTGCGCCGCCAGAGGAACTACACCGCCGCTTGAGCGATCGCCGGGGGGATATTGCCGAGGCTACGCCCGATCTGATTGCTGCCCAAATGGCCAGTTTTGAATCCTTTTTGCCGAGTGAGGAACCCTACGTTCGCCATGTGTGCGACTAGGAGGGCGGATAATAGAAACGAGTGCAATAGGATGGGTCTGATGTATCACATTGGTTTACTGGGGTTGGGCACAGTGGGTGGCGGCGTGGCGCAAATTTTGACGGATCCAGTGGGGCGCCACCCCCTGCTCAAGGAACTGGCGATCGCCCAAGTGGGAGTACGAGATCGCCACAAACCCCGCGCCGTTGAACTTGATCCACAACTTTTCACGACAGATTTAGAAAGCATTGTTACCAACCCTAACATTGACATTGTTGTCGAAGTCCTCGGCGGCATTGAACCGGCGCGATCGCTAATCCTCAAGGCCATTGCCCACGGTAAGCACATTGTCACTGCCAACAAAGCGGTGATCGCCCGCCACGGCGATGAGATTTTTGATGCGGCCAATGCCCAAGGGGTCTATGTGATGCTAGAAGCGGCTGTGGCAGGTGGAATTCCCGTCATCCAAGCCCTAAAGCAAAGCCTAGGCGCAAACCGCATCCACAGCGTGACCGCCATTCTCAATGGCACCACCAACTACATCTTGACCCGCATGCAGCAGGAGCAGGGGGAGTTTGCACCGATTCTGGCCGATGCCCAACGCCTCGGGTATGCCGAGGCGGATCCCAGTGCCGACATTGAGGGGTGGGATGCGGCGGATAAAATTGCCATTCTTGCCAGCCTTGCCTTTGGCGGCCGCATTCGCCGCGAGGAAGTTTATGCTGAGGGCATTAGCGGCATCACCGCGGTGGACATCACCTATGCCGAAAAGTTAGGGTTTCGCATTAAACTACTGGCGATCGCGCGCCGTTTGAGCGGTCAACCCCTAGAGGTGCGCGTTCATCCCACCCTCGTTCCTGTAGAGCATCCCTTAGCAGGTGTGAATGGCGTCTTTAATGCCATCCTCCTCGAAGCCGAGCCTTTGGGACAGGTGATGTTCTACGGTCCCGGTGCCGGTTCAGGGGCAACCGCCAGCGCCGTTGTAGCAGATTTAATTAACATTGCTGCTCTGCTGCCCCAAGGACGTGCCAGCCATCCCTTGCTCACCTGCCAGCACGATCAGTGGATGCCGCTGCTACCGATGGCAGAGGTGGATAGTCGCTTCTACGCCCGCGTCCATGCCCAAGATCATCCGGGGGTATTGGGCAAGCTGGGCACCTGTTTTGGCCACCACAATGTTAGCCTCGAATCTCTTGTGCAGATTGGCAGCCATAATGAACTGGCAGAAATTGTGATTGTCACCCACCATGTGCGCGAAGGTGAGTTTCGCCAAGCCATGGCTGAAATTGCTCAGATGAGCGACATTGCAGCGGTACCCGCAATTTTGCGGGTCTTGGGCACGTCCTAGAGCTTGGGCTTGATTCCTGTTTTCCGCTCCACGATTTCCTTAACCACCAACGTCACCAGTGCCAAGAGACCGAGAATCACTGCTGCTGCGTAGGCCGACTCGGTGTTGTAGTTTTTGTAGGCATCTTCGATAAACAGGGGCAGAGTTTGCGTCAATCCAGCAACATTGCCAGAGACAACCGCCACGGCCCCAAACTCCCCCATTGCCCGCGCATTGGTCAACAAGACCCCATAGAGCAGCCCCCAACGGATATTGGGCAGCGTCACCCGCCAAAAGGTTTGCCACTCGTTTGCCCCTAGAGTTTTTGCGGCTTCCTCCTGCTCGGTGCCGATTTCTTCCAGCACAGGGATGACCTCCCGTGCCACGAAGGGCAAACTCACAAAGGCCGTTGCCAGCACCATCCCCGGAAAGGAAAAAATGACACGAATATCCAAGGCGTGCAGCCAGCTCCCGAACCAGCCATTGCGACCATAGACCAGTACCAGCATTAATCCAGCAACCACGGGGGAGATGGAAAAGGGCAAATCAATCATGCTGAGCAAAAGAGTCCGCCCCGGAAAGCGATGGCGGGCGATCGCCCAGGCAGCACAAAGGCCAAAGACCATATTCAAGGGCACCACCACCAAGGCGAGAGCAAACGTCAACCACACGGCATGGAGAAAATCCGGCTCTAGTAAGTTTTGCACAAAGGGCACGACTCCCTTGTGAAAGGCTTGGAAAATCACATTGGCCGCCGGTATCAAAAGCACAAGGGCTAAGTAGCCGATGGCAATGACAATTAAAAGAGCATGCAGCCACGGTTTTTCTTGGGTCGGTGAGGATTTAACGCTGCGCATAGCGCTGCCCCCATGCTTGCAGTAGGTTGATTAGAAATAAAATCCCTAGGGACACCAAGAGCATTACCGTACCAATAATCGCGGCGGCCTCATAGTCATACTGCTCTAAGCTCTGAAACACCAGCACCGAGGCAATCAAGTCCCGAAAAGGCGTGTTGGAAGAAATGATGACCACTGAGCCAAATTCCCCTACGGCGCGTGAGAAGCCCAAGGCAACCCCCGTGAGAATGGCGGGCATCAAAGGGGGCAAAATCACCCGCCAAAAGGTCTGCCCAGGGGTGGCCCCCAGCGACCACGCTGCCTCCTCCACATCTTTTTCCATCTCCGTGAGAACGGGCTGAACCGTGCGAATGACAAAGGGCAACGAAATAAAGAGCATGGCCACCGCTACCCCCCAGCGGGTAAAGGCAATTTTGATCCCCCAGGGAGCCAATAAGCGGCCAATCCAGCCATTTTCGCTATAGACCGTAGCGAGGGTGAGACCGGCCACCGCGGTGGGCAGGGCAAAGGGCAAATCCACCACAGCATCAAAGAAGCGTTTTCCCGGAAAGGAGTAGCGCACCAGCACCCAAGCAATCAGAGTACCAAAGACGCCATTGATGAGCGCCGTGATCAGGGCAGTGACAAACGTGACTTCGTAGGCCGAGAGGGCGATCGCCCGCGTAGCCACCTGCCAAAAATGCCCTGGCCCCACACTGGCGGCACGACTCAAGAGGGCGGCAATGGGCACAGCCAGCATCACCAGTAAGTAAAAGACCGTAATTTTCCAGACCCAGGGGAACTGCCAGCGCCGTTTCTGAGGAGAGAAGGTGGGGGAAATGGGTTGAGGAGCGCTCATGCGGCTTGATTCTCCTGTTGAATTTGATCAAACAGGGCACCATCGGCAAAAAATTGCGCTTGCACCTTCTCCCAGCCTCCTAAATCCGCGACGGTAAAGAGGGTGGGCACCGGCGGAAACTCCTGCCGATGGGCGGCAAGAACTGCGGCATCCACGGGTCGAAAACCATACTGTGCAAAAATTTCTTGGGCTTGCGGAGTATAGAGAAACTCAACATAGGCCTGGGCTACCTCCCGTGTGCCATGTTTATCCACATACCTATCCACAACGGCGATCGGATTTTCAATCAGGATGTTGACCGGAGGAATACTATAGGAGAGGGTTTGTCCCTTTTTTCGTGCCAAGAGCACTTCATTTTCATAGTTGATCAGGGCATCTCCTTGTCCCTGTTTTAGAAACGCATCGGTGGCTTCACGGCCATCGCGAGGTAAGGCAGCCACATGGCGAAAAGCCTCAGTTACAAACTGCCGCGCTTGTGCAGGTGTTCCCCCTGTTTGGGTGATTGATCCCCACAGAGCAAGGAAGTTCCAGCGAGCCGCGCCAGAGGTTTTGGGATCCGCAGTAACAAATGTGACCCCCTCACGCGTGAGGTCTTGCCATGTTTGCAGATTTTTGGGGTTCCCCTCGCGGGTAATCAAGGCACAGACAGAGGTGGTGACAATGCTGTTATGGGGGGCTTGACTCGCCCAATCGGGAGAAATTAACCCTGCTTTGACTATGCGATCGACATCTAAGCCGAGGGACAAGTGCACAATATCGGCTTCTAAGCCATCAATCACTGCTCGCGACTGGGAACCGGAAGGTCCGTAGGTGGTGCGAAAACGAACTTTTTGCCGGTGTTCTCGCTCCCACTGGGCGGCAAACAGGGGCATAATAGCCTCATGGGCTTTTTTAGTCACTGCAAACGAGGAGAGGGTTAGGTTCACTTGAGCAGGACGGCCATCGGGCAGAGTGGCCTGAAATTGACAAGCAGCAGTGAGAGCACTGAGGCCTACCGCCAGTAGGAACAGACTGAACCAAACCCTAAAACGCCGCCAGCGAACCATTCTGCAATCAATCTACGATAAGTCGGTCGGAATACCGATGTGTAACCATATTAGCAGAAGGGCAGCCATTCTTAGGTCTTAGCCCCTAGAACGTTGGGATAAGAATAAGCGTACTTAATTTGTTTGTTACTTAAGGCGATTCCTCGGCGGTCAGCGGGCCAAGGGCAGCCACAATGGCATCGGTAATGCGACGTACAGGATAAATCTCTAGGCCCGCCATGGTGCAGCTGGGGCTTTCGGGAATAATTGCCCGACGAAATCCCAGTTTCAGCGCTTCCCGCAGCCGTAGCTCTAGCTGAGAGACTGCCCGCACCTGTCCCGCCAGCCCCACTTCGCCAATGATCACCGTTTGGGGTTGGACGCAGCGATCGCGAAAACTGGCCACCACGGCCACGGCAACCCCTAAGTCAGCAGCCGGTTCGGCGACATTCAGCCCCCCAGAGGAGGCCACATAGGCATCCAGCTTTGAGAGGGGTACCCCTAGGCGTTTTTCCAGGACGGCGAGAATTTGCAGAAAACGATTGTACTCAATGCCCGTGGCCGTGCGGCGGGGAGAGGGGTAACTCGTGGGGCTAACCAAACTTTGCAATTCCACCACTAGGGGCCGGGTGCCCTCGCAGGCAACAATGGTGGCGGTACCGGGGGTTGGCTGGCGATCGCCCAAAAACAGTGCAGAAGGATTGCTGACCTCGGCTAAGCCCTGTGCCCCCATTTCAAAAACGCCGATTTCTTGACCGGCTCCAAAGCGATTTTTGACCGCCCGCACGAGACGGTGACTGGCAAAGCGATCGCCCTCAAAATAGAGCACCGTATCCACTAAATGTTCCAGCACCTTGGGGCCAGCGATCGCCCCCTCTTTGGTAACATGCCCCACAATAAACAAACTCATCTGCTCCCGCTTGGCAAAGCGCATCAGCATTGCTGTTCCCTCACGCACCTGAGATACCGACCCGGGGGCAGCGGTGAGTTGGGGCAGATAGACAGCTTGAATACTATCAATAATTGCCAGATGGGGTTGGAGATGGGCAAGTTCCTGCAAAATGACCTCTAAATCTGTTTCTGCTAGGAGATAAAGAGAAGGAGGTACGGCAATGCCCAGTCGTTGCGATCGCAATTTCACCTGTTGTGCCGATTCCTCCGCACACACATAGAGAACGCGCTGCGTTTGTCCTAGGGCGGCTGCCATCTGCAACAAAAGTGTGGACTTACCAATCCCCGGTTCTCCGGCCACCAAGACAAGAGAGCCGGCGACAATGCCGCCGCCTAACACCCGATCCAACTCAGCAAATCCAGAGGAAGAGCGGCTCTGTCTCTGTTCACTAATCTCGCCTAGGGTTTTGGCACTGAAGGCTTGGGGGGGAGAGGATTTTCTAGGCGTTTTCCGTTGACAAGACGGCTCCGCCGCCGCCACCGCCTGCTCATCAAGGGTATTCCACTGACCACAGTTGGGACAGCGACCAAAGTATTGCAAAAACTCTGCGCCGCACTCGCGGCAGATGTACAGTACCTTGGCCTTGGGCATGGCCTGCCCTATTGCACCGCCAACAGTTCAACGTCAAAAATCAGGGTTGCATTGGGGGGAATGACACCACCGACACCGCGTGCCCCATAGCCGAGGTTGGGGGGAATAATCAGTCGCCGCTGACCCCCGACATGCATCGAGGCAACCCCTTCATCCCAACCTTTAATAACTTGACCCACACCAATTTGGAACTGGAAAGGCTGGCCGCGATCGCGGGAGCTATCAAAGATGCGGCCATCGGTGAACATTCCCGTGTAGTGAACTGTAACGCGATCCCCCACTTGGGGCTGGGTTCCCGATCCAACGACAATATCTTCGTATTGCAAGCCTGAGGGAGTAGTAACGACGTTTGGATTTCCCATGAGTTGAGCGGCCTCCGTTGACACCTCCGGCGGCATGCCGGCGATCGCGATCGGAGCCGCCACCAGCCATACGCCTACCAAGACAATACCACAGAGAAGCCAGCCATAGACTCGATGCAACTGTTGTCTTACCATGAGCGATTTTTTAACTCCCTAACCTCCCGTTCTAGGCGATCGATGCGTCCCCGCAATTCATCAATTTCTGACTGCTGTGGTACCCCCAAGCTCTCCAAGAACTGGCGGGTTTGTCGTTGCACCGCTGCATCCAGAGAAGCGGCATCTTCCCTAAGGTGTGTCAAGACTTCTTCCACAATTGCCTTTGCCTGATCGGCATTCAGGCGTCCCTCTTTTACCCATTGGTCGCTTACTTGACGCAACTTTTCAGCCACCAGGGAAGTGGTGCCGACACCAATTAGAAGCAGTTGTTGAAGCAAATTTTGCTGATTCATGGGGCACGTTCAAAACGCCTATCTTGTATTGTGCCACCGGTGCCTAGGCTTGCGGTAAGATCAAAAAAGGGTCAGCGAGTATAAATTCCCATTGCCAGCGAGGTTGAGGATGATTGAAAAAATTGCCATGGGTCTGTGGGCGTTCTCGGCAGTCGGTCTCATTGTCTTGGTCTTGCTCCACAGTCCTAAGGGCGATGGCCTCGGTGGGATTGGCGGTCAAGCCCAGCTCTTTACCAGCACCAGAAGTGCAGAAACCACGTTAAACCGTGCCACTTGGACGTTGACAGTGCTGTTTATGGCGCTCACCGTTGCCCTCAGTGCGGGTTGGCTGCGCTCAATTTAGTTGGGTTGACGTGTCTTTTTCGTTTGCGATCCGTCCAGCAACACCGGCGGATGTCCCCAGCATCTTTCAACTAATCCAAGCTCTTGCCGCCTATGAAAAGCTGAGCCATGCCGTAACGGGTACAGAGGAATCCCTGCGGCAGCATCTGTTTGGCGATCGCCCCTATGCCGAGGTATTTTTAGCTGAAACTACGGCTCAAGTCATTGGCTATGCCCTGTTTTTCCCCACCTACTCCACCTTCCTCACCCGCCCCGGCCTGTGGTTAGAGGATTTGTTTGTGTTACCTGCCTATCGGCGCCAAGGAGTGGGTACTGCCCTCCTAAAGGCTCTAGCACGGCTGGCCGTAGAGCGCGACTATGGCCGTATCGAGTGGAGCGTTCTGGACTGGAATAGGCGTGCGATCCAATTTTATGAACGCCTGGGTGCGACTGTGTTGCCCGATTGGCGTATCTGCCGCCTTAGTGGTGAGGTCTTGACGACCCTTGGGAGCGCTCAGGGAATCGGTTAACCCTTTTTCCTAAATACTGCCCTAGGAAATAGGCCAGTTGTTCGAGATCCGTTAATCGAGAGAGGTTGCGTTGCGTGAGCACAAGTTGCTGATTGCCCCCCGCAAGGACAAGTCGAGCAGGAACTATATCATCATCAGTCTCAGATCTAGGAGTATCAATTCGATAGCCGGGGTGAAACTCGATAGTTTGGAGAGACCTACGCGGTAGTACTTCTTTAGAAAATCGGATTCCCAAAAAATAGGTTTCCAATTGGAGGGTTTCCCTTGTAATCGTTAAAATTTCCCAACTCCAAGGGTAGAAGAAGAAAACTATTAGACAGAACGTTGGCACGAAAAACAAGAGGGATACAACCTCCATCGAAAAGCCTAACCCCGTTGCTAGCAGTATCAGTATGAAAAAGACTAGGGGATAAATAATGAATAAGAGATAGCAAAGGACAACAACAAGCAGAGAAGGTAGCTCTGGTACAATTCCCCCCGCAGGAATTCTTAGCCGCAGACCTTCAGGTGTTTCTTTAATCTGACAGTACGAAGAAGGGGAAAGAGGGGGAGGGGATACCGAATGAGAACTTGTCAGTCTGTTCAATCTTTCTTGGGCGAGAACTGCCGATTCAAATCGTTCTGGCAACGCAGGGGCAACCATTTTCTCTAGCCAGCGAGTAAACTCAGGACTCAAGGCCACATAGGGCGGCAACTGGAGGTGTCCTGCGCGGTAAACCTGCTCGTTTAGGGGTTGATTCAGGGTCAGCTCAATCAAACTCATGCCAAGGGCATATAAATCGCTGGCTGGGCATATTGCTCCTTGGCGCTGTTCTGGTGCAATGTAGGGACTTGTCTCTGTGAGACTAGCGGCGACTGGAGGAATTTGGGCAACCCCCCAGCCAATAAGATAGACAGCGCCTAAATCATGGCCAGAGCGATCGCCGAGAAGAATTGTGGTGGGATTGATATTGCCATGAATCAGCGGCGGCTGCTGGCCATGCAGATAAATTAGAACCTCTAAAAGCCGCTGACCTGTTCATATATCCTAGCGACTGAGTTGCCGAACAATTTCTGGGGCAATTCTTTGCAGCACTTTGAGGGCTTTGAGGCTACCTTGAATTAAATGTGCTGCCGCCAGAGGGTTACGGAGCAGGGCGATCGCCAGTGGCCACGGCTGCAAATTCCCCTGAGCATCAAAGGCTTGACTTAAATTCGGTAGGTCGCGATCGCCCCCATCACTAATTACCCGCACCATCACCAGTGGAATGCCCTGTAGCGCCTTGACTAAGTGCACACCTTCCATATCCACCACCTCTACCCCCCAGCGAGCCGCAAGGGCTTGTTTTTCCTGAACCTTAGAAAGGGTTTTCGCCGTTGTGATGCCCTTCACCCGTCGCCAAGCAGGCGCCAATTTTGCCGATAGCCTCTGATCTAAAAAATACATTTGCCCTTCTTCATCCTGACAGGTGGTATAGACCACAACTTCGCCCACGCGATCCTCAGGATGTAAGCCCCCACAGACCCCCAAAACCAGAATCATTGCAGGCAACGCCTTCAGGGCAGTGATCAAGGCCGGTGTGGTCACAGCGGCTGCCCCGGCCCGCAGGGGAAGAATGGCTACGTTGGAGTGCTGTAATCCCCCTTGTACTGCTTGGTATTCTGCCCCCTGGGGCACAAGGACGAGACATGAAGTCATGAATTATGGACTCATGCACATCTTAAAACTAGCTAACGTCTCGACCTTTAGATAGCCTGATCGCGGGCAGTTTAGAAACTGACCAATGGAAAGAGTGTCACACTCAAGCGTCCGCTATCTTAGATGAGAGGCATTTTCCGCCAAATCTGGTACCGTTGTTAGTTGTTAAGACTATGCTATCGTTCTGGCAAGTTGTGAGCTATCCCCCCACCTCGCTAACTGTCACAGGCCACCTAGACAAACAAAAATCAATATGATAGCTATAGATTTTGCTCAATCCTTGTTTATAAAAGTTGGCTTCTGTCGAATTGCGATCGCGAAGCATGTGCAGAGAATCGCAAATCGAGTGCCCAAAAGCGTTGGCCTGAGGAACGGTCGAGGATTGACTCAACTATCGATCAATGCGTGTAGGAGTGAACCCCCCTATGATTCAACTGGTGCTGGAGAACCCAGTTTCCGTTAAGGATGCTGAGCGCTTTTGCCAAGAGATATTACCCCAAGTGTCGCGCACATTTGCCCTCAGTATTCGCTTCCTTCCCGGAAATTTGGGTCGGGCGGTTCTGGTGGCCTATCTCATCTGTCGCATTGCCGATACGGTTGAGGATGATCCAATTACCAGTATCCCTGCAAAAACAGCCCTGTTGGATCATCTCCTAGAGTGTTTTGACAGCCCTGACCTCGCTAACAATTATGGTGAGACAGCACGGGGGGTTCAGGGGGAGCCAGCCCACGTACAACTGGTGAAAAATACCGGGTTAGTCTTTGCCCTCTACCGCTCTTTGCCCCGCACGTCCCAACGACACATCCAACGCTGGGTCGGTGAAATGGTGCAGGGGATGAAAAAGTTTATTAACCTGTATCCCAACGGCATCCGTATTCAAACCCTCGATGAATACAAAGAGTACTGTTACTACGTTGCCGGTACCGTTGGCTATCTCCTGACGGATTTGTGGTACGAGCATTCCCCCAGTATTGGTGCAGATGAATATCAAGTGCTGCTCAAGCGCTGTGCTGCCTTTGGTGAAGCTCTGCAAACCGTGAACATTCTCAAGGATATTGCTTGGGATGCGGAGCACGAAAACTCGATCTATATCCCCAATGAATCGCTGCTGCTCCAAGGCAGTAGCCACCAGTTTATCCTCAGTGCTGAACACCTTGAGCAAAATCGTGCAGCCATTCAGGAATTAATTGCCCTTGCTTGGCAGGATTTGGATGCAGCCCAAGCCTACCTCCTATCGGTGCCTAAGGCGGCGATTCCTATCCGTCTTTTTTGTGTCCTGCCGCTGCTGTTTGCCTATGCCACCCTGCGAGAACTAACCCATTCAACTGCGATGCTGCAACCGGGGGGTGTGGTTAAAATTAGCCGCGCAGAGGTGAAATCTCTAATGGTGATGGGGCCTGTGTCTATTCTCAGTAACCACAGTCTCCGCTGGATAATTGGCCAAGTGCGGCAAAAGCCCTTTATCCTTGGCAGACTTTAGGGCAATATGCCAAAAAAGCCAATGGTTGGGAAAGCCAGAATCCGTTACGATAGGGGAAGATTGCTGAATTGTGGCAAATCTTCATAAGCTGAGATGAATTGTATTATCCACCGCCGCGCTGAGTTTGCCGCCAGTCATCGCTACTGGTTACCCGAATGGTCAGAAGCGGAGAATTTAGCGCGCTTTGGTGTCCATAGTCGCTTCCCCGGCCACGGTCATAACTACGAGCTATTTGTTTCCCTGGGGGGCGTTGTTGACGACTTTGGCATGGTGTTGAATCTATCGGAGGTCAAGCACATTATTCGCCGTGAAGTCCTCGAACCCCTGAATTTTTCCTACCTTAATGAGGTGTGGCCGGAGTTTCAAGCCACATTACCCACCACAGAACATATTGCACGGGTGATTTGGGATCGGCTCTTTGCCCACTTACCCCTTGTGCGTATTCGACTGTTTGAACATCCCCGCCTTTGGGCGGACTATACGGGAGACCCTATGGAAGCCTATCTTTCTGTTGGTACTCACTTTAGTGCGGCGCATCGCCTTGCCCTTGAGGAGCTGAGCGATGAGGAAAACTGCCGCATCTATGGCAAGTGTGCCCGCCCCCACGGCCATGGCCACAACTACCATGTGGAGATTACGGTCAAGGGCAGAATCCATCCCCGTACCGGCATGATTGTTGATTTGGTCAAGCTAGAGGAAGTCCTGAAGGAACAGGTGGTTGAACCCTTGGATCACACATTCTTGAATAAAGACATTCCCTATTTTGCTACGGTGGTGCCGACGGCAGAAAATATTGCCATCTACATTGCCCAGTTGTTGCGGGAGCCGATTCGCCAGTTGGGGGCAACGCTGCATAAGGTGAAGTTGATTGAAAGTCCCAACAATGCCTGCGAAATCCTTTGTGAGGAATTGCCCCCCACCGATAGGATGCTGAGTGGTGCTCTACCAATGTTGGAGCGAGTCTAGGTGATGTTGAGCAATATCCCTTGGCTACTGGCCACCAGTTTACTCATAGCGACGTTACTTATCTATTTCCCCTACATTTTTGTGGTGGTGGGGCGCTTGCAGGCAGGCTTTGATATGGCGGCTCCCCGTGCCCTTTTTGAGAAACTGCCTCCCTTTGCGCAGCGGGCAGTGTGGGCACACGAAAATAGCTTTGAAACCTTTATGCCCTTTGCCGCAGCAGTCCTACTGACCCTTTTTGCCGGGGTGAATAATTCAACGGTGGCGATCGCTAGCCTGAGTTTTGTCGTGGCTCGCTTTTTGTACAGTATCTGCTACATTGCCAACTTTCCCTTGGGGCGCTCTCTCATGTTTGGTGTGGGGACAGCAGCCACCTTGACGCTTTTTTGGCAAAGTCTCACTGCCCTTGCCCGCTAATGTAGTTTATAAAATCCTTGGGGAAATGCATCGAGCATAGAGTATTCTAAATGTCTCTTGATAATCTCCGCACCCTCTACCAGCAAGTCATTCTCGAGCACTACAAGAAACCCCGCCACCGTGGCCGCACACAGCCTGTGGATCGCCAGCAGCGGGGACACAACCCCTCCTGTGGAGACACGATTGATTTAACCATTGCCCTAGGGACAAATGAACAGGGGGAGACGATCATTCAGGATATTCAATTTGAGGGGGAAGGCTGCGCGATCGCCATGGCCTCAGCGGATTTGATGGCCGATGCCTTGCGGGGACAACCCGTGAGTCAGGCCCTAAAAATGGTGGAACAGTTTCAAGCAATGATGAAGGGGCAGTTTGAGTTTCCCCATGAGTTGCGCAAGCTGAATGTGATGCAGGGCGTGGCGCAGTTTCCGGTGCGGATTAAGTGTGCGACATTGGCATGGCATACCCTGCGGGCGGCATTGCAGCAGGATCAAGCCCCTGTCAATGGCTTCGTTAGCAATGAGGAGGAACAGGAATGCTAACCCCCGCCGATTTTGCCACCTATAGCCGCTGGGCTGGAGTGACCACGCTTGTCATGGCCGGCTTGACTGTACTGACATTTGTTTTTCGCTGGGGGGTGCGCTTTCGCTTTGTCGGTATCACGGGTTTTCTCGGGGTTGTGACGGTGGGACTTTTTGCCCTGAGTATTGTGCCGATTGTCCGCGCCCCGGTACCCGGTGCCGCTAAATACACCCTC
>NZ_CALGOG010000033.1:0-5169 GCF_937958135.1 uncultured Thermosynechococcus sp.
CACAACACATTGGAGATGCAGCTTTATTTGCGCATTGCCACGGAGCTACATTTGAAGCGCTTAGTTGTGGGTGGCTTTGAGAAGGTCTATGAACTGGGGCGCATCTTCCGCAACGAGGGCATCTCAACCAAGCACAACCCTGAATTTACCTCCATCGAGGTCTATCAGGCCTACGCCGACTACCACGATATGATGGCTCTAACAGAGGCAATTATTACCACAGCGGCAAAGGAGGTGCTGGGTACCCTCAAGATTCCCTATCAGGGGCAAACGATTGATCTGACGCCCCCGTGGCGCCGAGTAACCATGCACGATGCAGTGGCGGAGGTAACCGGTATTGATTTTCGCCAGTTGGGCGATCTGACCGCAGCGAAGCAAGCAGCTCAAAAGGTGGGGGTAAAAGACCTAGACGCCTGTGACACAATTGGGCGAGTACTCAACGAAGTCTTTGAGCAAACCGTTGAACCTACCCTGATTCAGCCCACATTTGTGCTTGACTACCCTGTGGAGATTTCACCGCTGGCTAAGGCTCACCGCAGCCAACCGGGACTGGTGGAGCGATTTGAATTATTTATCGTCGGTCGCGAACACGCCAATAGTTTTTCGGAGTTAACGGATCCTTTGGATCAACGGCAGCGCTTGGAGGAGCAGGCGCGGCGCAAGGCGGCTGGGGATTTGGAAGCCCACGGTGTTGATGAAGATTTTCTCACGGCCTTAGAATATGGAATGCCGCCCACAGGAGGGTTAGGGATTGGCATTGACCGCTTGGTGATGCTGCTGACGGATTCGCCAAGTATCCGTGATGTGATTGCTTTCCCACTCCTGCGCCCTGAAGGGACAACTGGGCAACTGTGATGGGTTTGCTAAAATCTTAAGCATAATTTACTAAAGTCCATACTCAACTTCCACTAAATGGAGGTACGGCCAACAATGTCAGTGCAGACTATTGAGAAACCAGCAACCGTTCGCAAGTTGGCTCCTCGCTATCGTGTGCTGCTTCACAACGACAATGTGAACTCCATGGAGTATGTGGTGGAGGTACTACTGAAGACGGTGCCAAGCCTCACCCAACCCCAAGCTGTGGATATTATGATGGAGGCGCACACGACAGGGGTGGCCTTGGTAATTACCTGTGCCCTTGAGCACGCTGAATTTTACTGTGAAGGCCTGAAAATGGCAGGGCTGACAAGCACCATTGAACCCGCTGAATAGGCCACTTTTTTCACAGTTTTGGCGGCAGATGATCCGCCGCCCCTTTTGGCTTCGCCTCTTGAGTTTTGCCTTGACGCTGCTGCTGCTGTGGCTGCCCTTGGGTTTGAGTATCTATTTTTTCTGGGGAGAGGGCGGTGCAGCTAGCTTTGTCAACATGGGGCTACTGTACCTTATCTTTATTCTCTTGCTGCGAGTCTGGGGGCGGCGGGTGCACCAACAGCGATCGCCCCTTGGGTTTTATGGCCTCAAGGGGGGTTGGCTCTTTGGACGGGATGCCCTAGGGGGTTGGTTCGGGGGTGTCATTCTAGTTGCCCTGTTATTCCTAATAGAGGGACTCCTCGGCTGGGTGACGTGGCAGGGGCTACCGGATCGCTTTGGTCTGCTGCTGTTGAATGGCGCCCTAACCGGTGTCGCTGTGGGCTTTGCCGAAGAATTACTCTTTCGCGGCTGGCTATTACAGGAGCTGGAGCTAGAGTACCAACCGTGGTTTGCCTTGTTGCTCAATGGCCTGATTTTTGCGGCATTGCATTATCTGCATCCTTTGGAGGTTATTTTGGCCACATGGCCGCAATTTTTTGGCTTGGCGCTCTTGGGCTGGATTCTCGGATTAAGTAAATGGGCTTTTGGGGGGCGGCTGGGTTTTCCCATGGGACTCCATGGGGGGTTGGTGTGGGCCTATTTTGGCGTTAATGCCGGCAACTTAGTGAGCTATACCGGCGTAGCCCCAGAGTGGCTAACGGGGGTTAACGGTAACCCAATCGCTGGCTTGATGGGCGTTTGTCTCTTGGTACTGGTTGCCTTGGGACTTAGCTATCGCGTCGCAACCGCACCATAAAAAAACCGTCCATATCCTGTTGCTGGGGCCACACCGTAATCCAACCTTCGGGGGCGGCCTTTAGGGGAAAGTCGGGAGGGGGCGGTTCAATATGCCAGTGGGGATGGGAGGAGAGAAACTGCTGAATCTGGACTTCATTTTCTGCCGCTTCTAGGCTACAGGTGGCATAAACCAATAGACCCTGAGGTTTTACCCAGCGAGAAACATTGGCCAAAAGCTGAGCCTGTAGGGGCAATAGTTCACCCAAGCGGGTTCTCAAGGGTTGCCAGCGGGCATCGGCATGGCGGTGCAGCGTTCCTGTGGCGGAGCAGGGTACATCCAAAAGTACGCGATCGCCCACTTCTAGAAAGTCCTCAGCCGTTGCACTATCAAGGGTGTAAATTTCAATGCTCCTCAAGCCCAGGCGATCGCGATTGTGCTCCAACTTCCGCAGACGACTGGGAGCGCGATCGCAGGCAATGACACGGCCGTGATCTGCCATCAACTCAGCAATATGGGTGGTTTTGCCGCCGGGGGCAGCACAGGCATCAATGACCACTTCACCCGGCTGCGGATCCAAGAGATGACCGACCCATTGCGCCGCCCGATCCTGAACCGACCAGTGCCCTTCAGTGTAGCGAGGAAGTTCCGACATGGCTTGGCCACAGTGGGGCAGCATCAGTCCTTGGGGCAAGTGGGGAATTGGCTGCAACCCGTAGCCTGCCGCCGCAAAGTCGGCAATCAGTTGGTCAGGGGTGGTGCGCAGCGGATTAAGGCGCAAATCTAGACGCGGCGGCCGATTAAACCATTCACAGAGGGCAATACATTCTCGCTCTCCCAAACGTTCTAACCAAGCGCCAACCAGGTCATCGGGAAAACTATAGTGGCATCCCAGTTGAGACACCAACGGCAGGTCAGCAATTAGGGCGGGCAGGGGATCGGTGGGGGAGCGGCTATAGCGGCGCAAGACCCCATTCACCAGGGGGGCAAAGTGGCCCCAGCCCATTTCTTTGACCAGTTCCACGCTGCTGTGCACGGCGGCATGGGGGGGAATGCGATCCAGGTAGCGCAGTTGGTAGAGGCCGAGGCGCAGCACCAGCCGTACCGCTAGGGGAGGCACTTTGTGGCAAAACCCCTGAATTAGGGTATCTAGGGTGCGCTGTTGGCGAACACTGCCATAGACCAGTTCAGTGACCAGAGCGCGATCGCCCCCCTTGAGGGCATACTGCTGCAGAATCCGATGGAGTGCCACATCGGCATAGGTACCCTTGGCCACCTGCTCTAGAGCCTCAAGGGCAAGACGACGGGCACTTAGTTCCACGCCGATTGTTCAATCCTTTCCCGCTGTTCACTGGTGGCGATCGGCCATTCGGGGTTGTCGCCGCCAATCACTAGAGTTTTTAGGGACACATAGTCCTCACTAAATTGGCTAAGGGCGTTAATCAGCACATCCAAGGCCAACGCATCACTGGTGCCCAAATCAAACCAGCAGCGTGCCCAGCGATCGTTGTACTCAAACTCGCCCATATTGTGCATTACCGCCATCATTGAACTCTCCGCTTGGGCGCGATCATACTCTAGGTAACTGAGGTCTAACCCCGTCTCCTGCACCTGTAGGTTTTCGGCATTAAATCCCCCCAATTTCCCTAGGAAAAACCACGAGTTAAAGACTTCCTCAAGGTACTGCTGCTCAACGGACGAAGGGGGTGCGGCAAATTCCACCCAAATCCATAAATCAAAGGGATTTACTTCGCGAAAGATGACATTCATGCCGAAGCTCCCATTAGGCCCTTCTGGAATGCAGGTCGTTGTTGCAAGCGAGCGACGTAGTCCGCCACCGCCGGATAGGGACTTAAATCCACCTGAAAGAGCATCTGAAGATAGGCCAGCACTGACCCCAGGGCAACATCGGCCACCGAGAAGTCATTGCCCAGAATGTAGGAGTGCCCTGTGAGGGCCGTCTCAATCCCCTTAAGGAGGCGAGGCAGTTGGCGATCGCGATTTTCAGGCGGAAGCATTGCCTGTGTCAACGTGGAATTGGCAAACAGCACCCACTGATAGACTTGGGCAGCCGCCGCCGCATCCTTGGGCAATTCACCGTGGACTTGAGCCAGATAAAGCAAAATTGCTCCCGATTCCCACAGCACCACATCGCCATCTACGATCACAGGAACTTTGCCCATGGGGTTGAGTTTGAGAAAGTCGGGCTGCTGCTGCTCCCCTGCTTGCAGATCGATCAGCACAAATTCATAGGGAATTCCCAATTCTTCTAGATACCAGCGAACAATGCTGGCACGGGATTTGGCACCGCCATAGAGCTTAAGCATAGGTCAGTTGCAGCGATCGGTGTGTCAATTCAATCTAAATCACTTTTATTATGCGCTTTGATCGGTTTCAAAATGATTGCTTGCCTCACCGTCCTCAACGCCAAAGCAGTTCCAGCGGCCATTCAGCCACCCTTTCCGCCAACTCCTCATTGGAGTGTTGACCACAGGGCAGCACCCCCAGCACGGGCACTTGGGTGAAACGGCTGAGAAATTCTGGCGGTGTCCACTGCGCAATATCCGTGTCGCTACAGGGGTTGACGCAGTTGAGAATCACACCGCGAATGTCCAGCTTGTACTGCCGGGCAAGGGCCACATTGGCCACAACTTGGGCGATCGCCCCTAGGCGCACCGTTGCCACCAAGACAATGGGCAACTTCCAAGCGGCCGCCAGATCTGCCACCGTCCACTCCCAAGTCATCGGTGACCCTAGACCGCCAATCCCTTCGACTAAAAGATAATCAAAGCGCTCCTGAAGCTGCCGGTAAGTTTGCCACACAGGCACCAAATCAATCGTGCGCTGTTCCAATTCGGCTGCAATGGGAGGCGCAAGGGGCGCCGTAAAACTGAGGGGGCACACTTCACTGGCTGTTTGTTCTAAAGGCAGCGTTTGGCAGTAATAGTCCCCGTCCCCGATCTCGACCGCAGTCCCGCTCTGCATCGGCTTAAAAATGCCCCAACGTTCTTGGGAACGATAGCGATGGGCGTAGGACCATAGTGCCCGTGTAATCATTGTTTTGCCCACACCCGTATCAACACCTGTAATCAGTAGGGACTGGCAATGCTGAGAAATGGTAATTCCCCCCTAATGTGAAAATG